>JADHVV010000141.1 GCA_016783825.1 Candidatus Zhuqueibacterota bacterium
TAAATATTTTTATCCGAGGTTACCTCAACGCCGTCGACTGCTAATAAGTAGTCACCATCATTCACGCTAACACCCGGTTTTGTTAGCGGTGGAAATACCTGGGAAGTCCAATCCGAAACACGGTAAATTTTTTTGAATTGGTAACGGTTGCTCTTTTTATCTATCTGCCAGTCAACTCCTAACAATCCGATATTGACCCGATCTGCTGTGCGCTGAACATCACCGCCGAAAACATAAGTATGAGACGTACTCAATTCACCGATCAATTCGCCGATGATGTAACGGATATCCTGTCGACATGAAGCAAAAGGAATTAACTTTCCATATTTCTCCTTCATTACGTTCCAGTCCAAGCCGTGCATATTTTCATCATAATAAAAATCCCGTTCCATCCGCCAGGTTTCGTTAAAAATTTGTGTCCATTCTTTTACAGGATCGAACCAGATTTTCATATCAGAAAGATCCAATTTTTCGCCCTTGGAATCTTTAGCGCTGGATTTAATGATGCCTACTGAATCTCCTTTTTTATAAACAATCGATGAACCATCTGCGGAAACTTTGTAGCCATCAATTTCTTTTATCACTGAAGACTCTTTTTGATCTTCATAAGAAAAAGAATACAGATCCATTGCACCAAAAGCACGGTACTCAAACCTGTTAAAATCACCTTCATCTTTATTCATAAAAAACAGGGATGATTCATTAACAGCAAGATTACGATAATTGCCACGGGAAACGGGTAACGCTTCTATTCTCTTTGAAATTCCATCAAAATCAATAACGATGTTCTTTTCTTTTTCCTCTTTAGAATCGCTACTCTCCTTTTTGTCTTCTACTTTTTCTTCGTCGCTCTTAAATTTCAGCAGAGACTCACCGTCCTTCTGCAAAGTAACATAGTAAATCCCGGCAACCTTTTTATAAACCATCTCCCATTCAAAATCACAAAATGTGGGATTAAATCGCCGGTTAGAAATGAAGAACAGGTATTTCCCGTCTTTGGAAAATACCGGGTTAAAATCGTTAAAAATACCATTGCTAATACAGGTTGATTTTTTTGTTTCCAGAGAATAAATATAAGCCTGGTACGTCAATTCCTTATTCATTTTAGAATAGGTAATATAACGGCTGTCAGGCGACCAGTTGAAATCAAAGATTGGTTTCAAATCTAATGAAACATCAATATTTTCAAAATGGGCTTTATCAACTTCAGTTATTTTTTTCGTAGCAACCTCGATGAAGTAGCAGCGAAGTGTTTGATCGGCAAAAGCGATTTTTTTGCTATCGGGTGACCAGCGCAATGTATGGCGATAGCCGTTTTTGTTTTTTGTCAGACGAACTGCTTCGGTCTTTCCTTTTGCATCAACGATATAAATTTCGTACTCACCACTCTTATCGGAAAGATAAGCGATACTTTTTCCATCCGGTGCCCAGGCAGCATCTTTATCCCGGGCGCTACAATTTTGAGATAAATTGCGGGTGGGACCATCTTTTTTAGGCACAGAAAAAACTTCTCCCCGTGCAACGACTAATGCCCGGTTACCCGAAGGTGAACAATCGAAACCAGTTACTCTACTTGCAGCTTTTTTCCAGTAGGGTCTTACTTCAGGCATATCAGCTTTAATTTCAACCTCAACTTTGTTGGTTTTTTGTGTTGTTACATCAAGAACCCAAAGCGTTCCGCCAAGTTCATAAACAATTTTATTGCCGCCTTTACTGGGACGCCGTACATCATATTCTGTGTGGGATGTAAGCTGATTTATTTTACCGGTTGTTTTGTCATAGGCGTAAATATTCAAAACCCGGTCACGATCAGAAGTGAAATAAATTTTATTACCAATCCACATGGGAATGCGATCAGTGCCCTCAAATTTTGTTAGTTTACTGTCTTTCATTTTATCAAAATCGAACAAGTAGATATCCTGCGCCGTCCCGCCTTTGTAGCGTTTCCAGGTTCTGTTCTCACGGGAGATTCTATTGTAGGCAATTTTTTTACCATCCGGGGAGAAACTTCCCTGAACAGCTTCATGCAAAATCAATTCTTCTAAACCGGTTCCACCAGGTGAAATAAGAAAAAGACGGGAGAAACGATTAAAACTTGTTCTTCTTGAAGTGAACATAATTTTATTTTTAGTTGGATGCCAACCTACCACGCCATCAGCACCCGGATGGAATGTTACACGGGTTATATTCCCACCGTGTTCGTCCATCACGTAAACATCACCATTACCGTCGTACTGCCCGGTAAAGGCGATCAATTTTCCATCCGGCGAAAATTTTGGAAAACTTTCTTCTCCATCATGAACTGTAAGCCTTGTTGCAACGCCTCCTTCTGCTGAAACTTTCCAGATGTCAGCGCCGTGGACAAACACTACTGTGTTCCCATGAATATCCGGGAAACGCATCAGGGGTCGTTTGTTTTCAGGAGGATTTGCAGACAGATTAGAAATAAAAAGAAAGGCAATTGCTGAGATTAAAACAACTGCCATGAGTCCTTGAAAGGACAAAAAATGATTTGATTTAAACCTTTTCATAAAAGCTCCTTATAAAATGTTTGAATGAATTAAAAGAATTAACTTTCATCTTACGATGAAGAATTCATTTTGTTTGATGAAGAATTCATTTTGTTTTATTTTACGGTTCATTTTTAATTAAAAGTCAAAATAATTTAAGTCAAAATCATTAGATATCTTTACCTATACCTTTACCTCTACCTAAAAACATTATCTCTACTCCCAATCCACAAACCCAACTTTTTTTCCCATTCCCAATCACTGTTTTGAAGTAGCACCGGAATTAATTCTATCTTTTCATCTGCAATCATTTCCGTTGTCTCTTGCCAATTTTTAATTCCACTAATCGCGTCCAATTCGTGCAGATTTTGAAAGCCAACGCAGTTAGCATATTTTAATGTTTTTTCAATTGATTCTCCTTTAAGCAATGCCGCTAAAAATCCTGCAATGGAAGAATCACCGGAGCCAGTAGCACTGGCGATTTTGGGTACAAAAAAAGCGGGACACCATAATTCCCGATTAGACCAGTTGTTGCAATCCATCTCAATTTCTGCAAATTGATCACTGTATTTTTCCAAATCACCAGTTTTAACATAAAATCCCCGATGAGCCGTTTTTAATGCAACGATCTTTGCTCCCATTTCCAGACACCTGTCAGCCAGGTTAGGATATTTTTCAGGTTGAATATAATCCACCATATCATTTGATCCGGCTGTTTCTTTACTCTTGAAATATTCACCAGGCTCAAGCATGTAAAAAATCTCTTCAATACTTGGTAAAAATATATCAACAAATGGCAATACTTTTTTAAGTATTTTTTTCCAGTTTACTTTACCCGCCGGACTATGGGGATCCGGGATGGTCATATCAAGCGATGTAATTGCAGCGGAAAATTTTGCCAGCTTCATAATTTTCAACAGTTCTTCACCTTCATTTTTGTAACATGCAGCAATTAATGGTGGGTATCCAAAATGAAATATTTTTGTTTTGGAAATTATTTTTTCATTTATGTCTTTACTGGAAAATGAATCGTTGGCTCCCGGGTCATGCAAATAAAAGCGATCGATCCCAGGTGGTGCGATAACTACGGTGTAAGCCGTTCGATCTTTTTTAGAAATTGATATGCCGGAAATTTCCCCTTGTTCCGCAAGACGTTTGACAATTAACTCACCAAATTCATCCTTTCCAATGCGCGACATAAAAGCGACATTTAGTCCCAACTTCTTTAACGCGAATCCTGTATTTGAGACAGGCCCACCAGTACAGATTTTTGCTGCATTAACCTGGATTAGTTTTCCAGGTTTGAATAGCTCGCTAATCTCTGTTATGCCTGTTTTCGGTATTTCCGGGATTATGTCGAGGCAGATATGTCCAGCTGCGGTTACGTCGTATTTTTTGATCATTTATACCATTTTTTATCGCAATGCATAAAGGCATTGCACTCCGAATACCAAAGTGTTTTCGGAGTGCATCGCCTTTATGCGATGCAAAAATTATTTTAAAAATCATCAATTTCATTATAATAACTAACGTCTTGCGGTCGATACTTCATAAAGTATTTTCTCAAATTATCTTCTTCTTCTCTTTTTCTAATGGGAAAACTCGAAAAAGGATATTCATTCAAATCTTTTACATAATTATGTTTGATTGGATTATACAAAATATAAGTAGAAGTTTCATAATAATGTCTATCATCCCGAATCCAGCGATCCCAGTATTGATACCAAAAAGGTTTAACCTCTATATTCAATTCTTTTTTGATATGAAATGCAGTTGTTTTGTGCAAAGAGTTTATCATAACAGGCATATCCTGGCTGTTTTCTATTTTTGCTAAAAAATGATAATGATTTTCTAAAATAACCCATTCCAATAATTTCCAACCATATTTTTCACAAAAATGAATTAACTTTTCTAAAAAGATTTCTTTTGTTTTAGGCATGGTGAGTAGATGACGTTTTTTGTAAACTGCGCCAGTGAAAAAGTAATAGGTTTTATCGATGAATAAATGGGCGGGAGCGTGTTTATACTTTTTCAGTTTGAAAGACATATTACACCTCTAAAATTTATACAAAAATTTTGTGCAATCCATAAAGGGATTGCACTCCGAAAACAAAAAATTATTCGGAGTGCATCGCCTTTATGCGATGCGCAATCCATAAAGGGATTGCACTCCAAATTTTAGTTCTTTACTCCAACTAATAAATCCTCCAACTCCCCCTGAACCTTCTCCCACTTTAAATAGCACTCCCCCAATTCCTTTTGAACCTCTTTAAATTCAATCTGCGAATTTACAGCTAACATACCTTGCTTATAAGTAGTTGGATCCGCTAATATTTTCTCCAACTCTGTTTTACAATTTTCCAACTTTTCAATATTTGATTCTAACAATTCGATTTCTTTCTGTAGTCTATTCCTTTCTTTGCTGATTTCTTGCCTGGCTTCCGCCTCCAGTCTTTTTTGTTCTTTATTTTTTTTAGAGCTGCTTTTGGATATCCTTTTTATTTCCGACGTCTGATTTTTATCATCCGGCTTTAATTCCCGGAGCCGCAAATAATCCGAATAATTTCCTTCATATTCAGTTAATTGATGATCTTTTACCTCAATAACCCTGTTCACTAGTTTATCTAAAAAATAACGGTCGTGTGAAATTATTATCAAGGTTCCGTCATAATCTTTGAGCGCGGTTTCCAGAGCTTCTTTTGATGCCATATCGAGATGATTGGTTGGTTCGTCCATAATTAGAAAATTGACCGGGGATAAAAGAATCTTTGCCAGGGAAACTCTCGCTTTTTCACCACCGGATAACACGCCAATCTTTTTGTAAACATCTTCACCACTAAATTGAAACACGCCCAAAATATTTCTCACCCTGGGAATATTATGCGTTGAAACGATTGATTCCACTTCCCCGTAAACAGTGGAATCCAAATTCAACGTATCCACCTGGTGTTGGGCATAGTATCCGACAGTAACTCTTTTTCCTATCCTGACTTCTCCTGTTTGCGAAGTGAGCTGTCCCACCATTAACCGGGTCAGTGTTGTTTTCCCGGCGCCATTGACTCCGACCATTGCAATCCTATCATTGCGATAAACACTCAGATTTATTTCCTGTAAAACCCAATCATCTTGATAACGAAAAGACATTTTATTTATCTTTAAAACATCTTTATAGCTTTGTATTTCAGCAGTCAATTTGAAATTAAGCGTGGGTGGCGGCGTTGGCAGTTCAATTTTTTCTAATTTTTCAAGCTGTTTTATGCGGCTCTGTACCTGGGTCGCTTTTGTATTTTTATAACGGAAACGATCGATGAATTTTTGTTGTTTCTCACGTTCAGCTTTCTGTTCTTCCCACTTCTTTTGCAATAAAATTAAATTCTGTTCTTTTTTATTTTCGAAAAAGTGGTAATTTCCCGGATAATGAGTGAGTCTTCCTCTTTCCAATTCGTAAATTTCATGAGCAAGACGATCGATAAAAAACCGGTCATGTGAGACGATAACCATACTTCCAGGGAAATTGAGCAGGTATTGTTCCAGCCATTCAAGCGAGGGTAAATCGAGGTGGTTGGTTGGTTCATCTAATAAAAGTAAATCAGGTTTTTGGATGAGTAGGCGGGCGAGATACGTTCTCATCCGCCATCCACCACTGAATTGGGAAATGGAACTATTAAAATCTTTATTCTCAAATCCCAATCCAGCTAATATTGCTTTGGCTTCCGCTTCAAGACGATAGCCGCCGAGAATTTCATAACGATGTTCTAAATCACCGAGACGCATTAGTATTTCTTCCTGATTTAATTCAGGGATTTTTAATTTTTCATGCATCCCGGCAATTTTTTTTTCTAATTCAACTATTTCATTGTTACCTTCAAGAACTGATTCCAAAATGGAATCTTTTCCAAAAGTAACTTCTTCCTGGGGAAGATATCCAATGCGATAGTCTTTGGAACGAAAAATATTACCGGCTTCATTTTTAAGTTCACCAATCAGTATCCTGAATAACGTTGTTTTCCCGGCTCCATTGGGCCCGATTAACGCTGCACGCTTGCCAGGCTTAATCACCCAATTTACACCTGAAAGTAATTTTTTATCACCAATTGAATAACTTAATTCTCTAATTTGAAGCATATTTTAAAGTAATGATTTAATAACATCGACAGCGCTAGCAGCATCCGGTGCATACCCATCAGCGCCAATTTCAGTAGCATAGGAATCGGTAACCGGCGCCCCGCCAATAACAATTTTTACACTATTCCGCAAGTCAGCATCTTCAAGCGCTTTAACAGTGTCTTTCATATTGATCATAGTCGTGGTGAGTAAAGCCGACATGCCGATTACCTGAGCTCCCTGCTCCTTCACGGATGCAATGAATTTGTCAGGTGTTACGTCAACACCCAGATCGATCACTTCAAATCCACCGCCTTCCAGCATCATTCCAACTAAATTCTTACCGATGTCATGCAAATCGCCTTTTATTGTGCCAATGGAAATTTTTGCCACCGGTTCAACACCGGTTTCGGCTAACAAAGGTTTTAAGATTGCCATAGCGCCTTTCATTGCCCGGGCAGCGATCAAAACTTCCGGCACATAAAATTCATTGTTTTTAAAACGTCTGCCAACTTCTGACATTCCTACGAGAAGTCCGTTATTTAAAACATCTTTCGGTGTAACTCCTTCGTCAAGAGCTTGCTTTGTGAAAATTTTTGTTTCTTCTGCTTTTCCGCTTATCAGGTTTGTGGATAAATTTTCCAGTGTGGACATGCTGAATTCCTTTCTCGGGTTTAATATGAAATTTTAAAAATTATAAGTATTTTTTTTGAAAACGATTACTTGAATTGTATTTGATAAATATATAATAATTTTTAACAAAGTCAACAAAAATATTATTCATTAATAAACTCTTTGGTTACATTTTTTTCAAAATAATGATATGATGAATAGGTCGGTTCAATTTTGTATTTCACGATATAATTCCCCGGTGGCGCTTTTTTGAAATTGGAAGAGATGGTCGAAATTTTATACTTCTCTTTTAAAGAATCAGCCAAAGCATAAATTTTTCCTGACCAGGCATCCACTTGTTTTCCGGTTTTTTTGAAACGTTTTGCCCAGAGCCTGGTTACCAGTCTTTTGTCTTTGTCTAATATGTCAGTCGTAATAAAAGATGGCTCGGTTAAAAAATATTCAAAAAAGATATTTTTATTTTTTGGTGATGTTTTCACATCAAAATTAAAACAATCTGTTCCCACCCAATAATATTGCGCGCCCCATTTTTCGGCAACAAAAACCTGTCCTAAATGTCTATGAATAGTGATGCCGCGCGGCTCAAGAAATTCTTTCTTACCTTTCCCCTGCCTGCCAAAACCGGTTAAATAATTCAGCCTGTGATCAAATTTGTGAATACAGTGATTTTTTGTATCGCTAATGTAAATGTTGTTATAATAGTCAATCGTAATGTAAGCGAATGAACTTTCCGGATAACCAAAAGTTGACGCTAAAATTCCCCGAAGAAATTTTCCATTCAAGTCAAACTGTTGAACTCGCTTACCATCATTATCAATGACAACAACAAAATCTTCTTTGAAAAATGACCATCGATGTTTTTTATCAGTCACACAAATTGCAGTGGGGAAAATCAGTTCTCCGGCTGCACTATCTTCATTGCCCCACTCTTTAATAGATTTAAGGTCTTGAGAAAAAACCTGCACGCGATGATTTCCCGAATCAGCAACATACAAATCCCCTTGTGAGTCCAATGCCACATCGTGCGGTTGATTAAACTGTCCGATGCTACCTCCTTTTTCTCCGACACTCTTTTTAAAAATCAGATTGTGTCCCGGGTTGAATAATTTTACAATTCGGTTATTGCCGGTATCAGCAACATAAACATCCCCCTTTTCATTTGCCGCGATTCCTTTTGGTCGATTCAATTTTTGAAACGGTTTTTCTTCTAAACCATAAATCCCAAGAGATTTCATTGATGTATTATAAATGATACAATTCTGCCCGGAATTCACGCCATAAACGGTTACTTCATCATCATCATTTTTTGTGGTAGAATCTTCCCATGAAATTAATCTCACGACTGCCAATCCCTGGGGATCTTTAAATTTAACCTTGTTTTGCGTGAAAAGAAAAAGATGAAACCGGCTGGCTTTACGAATGCCGTAAGTGTGTAAAAACGCCGGATAAACAAGAGTTGTGGGGTTGTATTTTTCACCAGCGAAGCTGTTATTATCAATAACAAGTTGAAAAAATAAAATAAATAGAAATATTAAAGTAGCACGTCTCATTAAAATAAATTCCAAATTTAAAACCTCGATCTTAATCTCAACCCCTATGCTCGTAGAGTATTAATCTTAATCTATATCTTTACCTTTATCTCTGCCTTTGCCTTTTTACCATTCATCAATCACAACTCACCCATGACCACTAACCAATCACCACTCACTACTCACCAAACTTCTTCCAAATTCGCTCCGCCAAAGATTCAGGAATCCCCTTCACACCTTTAATTTCCTCCAAAGAGGCAGCTTTAAGTTTTTTTAATGAACCAAAATGGTGGATCAGTTTTTTTTTACGCGATTCACCAATTCCGATAATTTCGTCCAACTCCGAATGGGTTGAGCGTTTGCTGCGTAGCTTGCGATGATATTCAACAGCAAAACGATGCGATTCATCCCTGATCCTTTGCAGCAAACGAAGCCCAGATGATGTTCTGGGAATGTTTTGTGCATCCGAAGCACCAGGAACAAAAACTTCATCCAGTCTTTTTGCCAGTCCTATTATCGGTTGTTCCTTGATATTCAATTTCTCAAGGACTTTTAATGCAGCCGATAGCTGCCCTTTTCCGCCATCAACCATAATAAGATCGGGTAATGTTTGATTCTCTTTTAACTGGCGCGAATATCTCCTTTCAATAACTTCGTTCATCATGGCAAAATCATCGGGCGTTGATTTTGTGCGAATTTTGAAATGGCGGTATTCATTTTTATTTGCCTGCCCATTTATGAATGTAACTAGCGAAGCTGTGGGATCTGTCCCCTGAATGTTGGAAATATCAAACGCCTCGATCCTTTTTGGCGGACGAGATAATCTCAAATCACGCTGCAAAGCCTTCAATGAATGAGGAATAAAATCCTTATCTTTAAAACGTTGAAGTTTTAATTCCTGGAGCAGCAATTTCGCATTTTGAAAAGCCATACGCATGAGTTTGGCTTTTTCACCGCGCTGCGGGCAAGAGATTTTTACTTTGCTGTTGAGTCTTTCAAAAAACCATTTTTCAATATTTTCGTTTTCTTCCAACCGTAGTGGAAGATATATTTCCCCGGGAATAAAATCGGCATGCTGGTAATACCTTATCAATAAATGACCGATTATCCGATCCAAAGTTTCCCCCTCGACACCGGTCATAAAATAGTGCTGCCTGCCAACAATCCTGCCTTCACGGATTTTGAAGATCACTGCACAGGCATCATCATCTTCCGCATAAGCCACAAAAAGATCACGGTCAATGGATTCCGGCGTAATGACTTTCTGTCTATAAATAAAATCCTTAATGCTTTTGATCTGATCCCTGACGGCGGCGGCTTTTTCGAATTGGTAATTATGAGACAGCCGATCCATTTTATTTTGAAGCTCTTCAACAACCGTATTATCCCTTCCATTGATAAAATCAATCACGTATTTCACAATCTCTGAATATTCTTTTTCATTTATCAATCCTTCGCATGGCCCCATACATTTTGTAATGTGATAATTTAGACAGACCTTGAATTTTCCGGCTGTGATATTTTTTTCTGTCAAATCCAGGTTACAGGTGCGAATTGGAAAAATCCGTTTGGCAACTTTGAGCAATTCTCGCATAGTACTAACATCAGTGTAAGGGCCAAAATATTTTGAGCCATCTTTTTTTATTTTCCTGGTGGGAAAAATTCGTGGGAATTTTTCATAGGTAACTCTAATGTAGGGGAAACTTTTATCGTCTTTAAGATTTACATTGTAACGCGGTTTATATTCTTTAATCATGTTCGCTTCAAGTATCAACGCTTCCATTTCAGAATCGGTTACAATGGTTTCAAAATCTATAATTTTTGAAATCAATCGTTGGGTTTTCGCGTCTCCAATTTTGCTGCTTTGAAAATACGAGCGCACCCGGTTGCGTAATATCCGGGCTTTACCAACGTAAATCACTTTTTTATTTTTATCTTTAAAAAGATAAACGCCGGGAGACTTGGAAATGGTTTTTAATTTTTCGTTTAAATCGGTCATATTTTTTCAGGTTAGTAATATTGCGCTACAAAATTTTTGAATACTGACATAACAGTTCCTACCTGAATTATTCACAGTCTGTATTTCCTTAATTCATATAATGTGACTGTACAGGCATAAAAATTTGCCACAAAGGTGATAATGCCCGCAGGGTACACCAAGTCATGAAGAAACGAAAAGATAGAAGATAATAGAAATTCAAAATCATTTTTTGAAATAAAATTATGAATTATATTTTTATTAATTGCTTTTTAAGCTTTGTGTCTTCGTGTACCCTTCGGGCATAATAATCTTGGTGGCAAAAGAACAATCCAGGCTAAATTATTAAAATAAAGATTTCCCAAAATACTTGTTGCAAATTTTAATAATTTTCTCTATAATATACAAATTTTCAACAAATTCCACAACAAGAATTATACAACATTAAGGGGCAATTCATGCGCATACAAAAACTTATCGAAGAATTATGTATATTTAAAAATCGCGTTTCATCGTCAGAGAATGAATACCGGGCCGCCAGGCATATTTATCAATTAATGCGCTCCATTGGGTTGGTTGTCAACATTGATGTCTTCAAATCGCAACAGCGCTATGCCTGGGAATTAAGTTTCATTACGACGTTTTTTTTGACCCAGGCAATTCTCTATTTTATTCATCCTTTGGCTTCCATAATCGTCGGATTAACCGGATTCGTACTATTTTGGGGACATTTCACCACACGATTTAAACCGTTGTCTTCTCTTTTTCGTTTTTCAAAATCTCACAATGTCGTTGGTCGATCACAAAACAGCGACGCGCCTTTCAAAATAATATTTACGGCTCATTATGATACTGCCAGATCCGGCCCGTTATGGAATCCTAAAAACGTTGGTAAATTTCGTTTTAATTTTCTGCTTGGTTTATTTGTCATTTTAGCGCTTCAATTATTGTCCGTTTTAAGCTATTTTGAGATAAGTAACATAATCACGACCATTCTTGTCGCTCTATTTGGCGTTCATATTTTAGGACAAATAATTGTTCTTATCTATTCAGGAATAACCGGCGAACCGGTACAAGGCGCCTCAGATAATGCATCCGGTGCTGCCGTGATGCTGGATTTAGCGACGCGTATAAAAAAGAAATCTTTCCCGGAAATAGAATTCTGGTTTGTTGCCACCGGTAGCGAAGAGGTTGGCGCGATTGGAATGGCAGATTTTTTAAAAACATATTCGGATGAATTTGAAAAAGAAAATACGTTTTTCATCAATTTCGATAATATTGGCAGCGGCAATCTTCATTATTATCTTGGAGAAGGCATGCTCAATTTTTATAAATTTTCCCCAAAATTAATTTACGCTGCACAAAGAACTTCTGAAAATGAGAAATTGAAACAGGTTACACCAGCGAAGTACAAGCTTGCCTACACCGATGCCATCGTACCTGCCAGCCGCGGGTATGAAACAATCCTGTTTTTAGCCACGGATGATAACGATCAAATCCCAAACTGGCATTGGCATACTGATACCATTGAGAACATTAATTACAAGATTCCCAAACTAACGTCAGATTTTTGCCTGGAAATGATTCAAACACTTCACAAAGACTTCAAACAAATTATACAAGAGGATATTGAAAAGAGGAAACAATTCAGGGCGGAGCCGGAGGAGTGGGAGGATGAAGAATAGACCCATTTTTCCTTCCAAATCACAGTTAGAAAAATGCTGAATTCAAAGAAAGAGCGCTTGAAAGATAATTTGGTAATAAGGGAATTGGGTAATAAAAAAGTAATCGGTATTACCTATTCCCAATTACCAAATAAACTAAATACATAACGCACTAAAGTGCAGGCGAAGGCTGAGGCGAAGGCGAAGGAAAAAAAAGAATATCCTTAATCCCTGTGCCCGAAGGGTGCTTGAATCTTATACCTTGCTTCGCCTTTGCCTTCGCCTCAGCCTTTTCGGTATGA
>JADHVV010000142.1 GCA_016783825.1 Candidatus Zhuqueibacterota bacterium
AAAGAATATACTTAATCCTTGAATTTTATATCTTGCTTCGCCTTTGCCTTCGCCTCAGCCTTTTCGGTATGAAAGTTAATTGATCTGGGTTAGAAATTCTTTTGCATAAAAAACAAAGATTCAACTGGTAATACTATAACCTCCTTCTGAATATCCGGCAAGAAAAAGCTGTCCGTTTGTAATGATACTTTTTTCGTTGCTGTAGGATTTTACAGCTCGCAAAAGATCAATTACTGTGATAGCGTTGGTTTTTGCATGGACATAAGGATGAAGCACTTCGGAAACACCAAAACCGAGATAATCGGGAAGCGTGATCAAGTAGCCCATGGATGCAGCAACCAAGCCCAAATATCCTTCTGCCATATTGGTCGGATTTACAGATGCGACCGACTCCCGAAAAGTTTCTGTACCATGTTGTACACTCATCATGGGAAGGCTATCAGCACCAATAGGAACCATCAACGCTCCCGAAGCCTGTACAACTTCACCGCGGGCATCAATTGTCTGGTAAACTATTCTTAAAGCTTCAACATTGTATTTCAATTGGAAATTAGGATATAGGATGATCCCAGGTACCAATTGTTTTATTCATCCTCTACGAGGATGTAAATTTTGGAAACGATTTATTTTACAACAATAAAACATCTACGATGTTTTCAGCAAAAAAATGTGGATAACAAATCAGTCACGATGTCATTTCTCGATAAAATTTATGCAAAATCCAGTGTCGTTTGAGTTTGTAAATAATTATTTACCTCGTAGAGGTAATATTATTGTAAAAATAGTAATTCCCAAGAATCAAAATCCTCGTAGATGATTAATTATTATTAAATATTCATCCAGAAATTAATCATATTAAATGAATTATAAAAATTATGTAACCGCTTAATAGTTACAAATTAATTATCAAATAGGAGTAATGGATCGTATCCAGGTAGATGCGACTTGTCGCATTATTGAAACACAAATCCCATTACTCCAATACTCCACTAATCCAGCACTCCGGGAAAATCAATATTTTTGTTCATCCAACCGAATTCGCTGCGCTGCTCTGACCATTGCCAGGTAGCCTTCAACCGGCACATAATCGGGAATTGAATTACCAGAACCCAGCGCATATCCTTTTGCTATTTTTCTAAACTTCGTACCCAATTTAACTATTTTTTCAGTGATCTTTTCAGGCTTTTCCTGGCACAAAAGATCAACATCAATTCCGCCGAACAATCCAATCCTGTCACCATACAATTCAATCCACCTGTCATAAGGCGCGATTACATCTTCATTGGAATGTTTTGCGTCGATACCGATCTCGATCACATCTTCCATCATATCAAAAATACAACCGCAGGAATGGTACAAAAACGGTTTATTGGCTTGATGGACTGCATCAATAATTCGTTTGTATTGCGGCAGGATATGTTGTTTAATTGTCTCTGGTGATAAAAGGAGATTTGTTTTGAAACCGAGATCATCTCCGAAACGGCAGCCGACAAAATAGTCAGTATAATATTTGAGAAAACGATCCCAAATCGTCTTCATTAAATCACCAATTTTTTTAAACAAATCAGCATACAGTTCGGGATAGTCAATTTGCATGTAGCTCAAATATTCGTAACCGACCAGGTCTTCGCTAATTTCAAACACACCATTGCCAACACCGCCAATCGCTTTCATCCCAGCCGGAAGGCTTTTTACCAGCGCTTGAAATTGTGGTTCTGCTTTTTCCCAAAATCGTGTGGGGAGTTCATCCCAGGGGAATTTCTCAAAATCTTCACGTGTCTGAATCGGGCCGGGTTTTCCACCCATAATGGCGCCATGATCGGGAAGGATTTCAGAAATACAGAATTCATACGATACCGTATCATAAGTCATCTGTTTGAAGAACTGACAATAATTGTTGAAGAATTCAACCTTGTCGTCACGATCTCCTGCAATTAATTCAGCAAAGGGATTATTCAAAATTTTTTCCATTATTACTGAACTGATAATATGTTCATAAAGCGGGAGACGTTTTGGTTTTTTGTTGTTCAATACATCTAAAATATTGCGATAGTCTGGTGTAAAATTCATGGTAACTATTCTTTCTTTCGTTGTATCCACTCAATACTATATGGCAAATAGTCTTTTCTTTGTTATGAATGTAAAGAAAATTTTATCGCAGAATGATTTGTAGCAGGATAATTCTGCTATAAATTATTCTGCTAATTCAGTTACAATCTTCAAAGTCTCAATCGCATGATGCCCCAATCGTATATGAATTTTTTGATCCTTTAATGGCAATGTCATTCCTTCTTCTTCGATAAGATTCCTTCTTTCAATCCGACTAACCGGAGTGAACCAATTCACATTAACATCGGAATCTTTACCTTCCATATCGTAACAACGCAAAATCACTGTTTCATCATCCTCACATTTCTTGATCGTGCTAATGATAATGTTACTATTTTCCAGCGAACAAAAACTTTTCTTTTCCGGCAATTTTTCTTCTCCGGAAGATTCTGATTTTTCAACTGTCTGCAAAGGATGATTGGGTTGTTTTCCCAAACGATAACCATTTTGCCAATTAGGTTCATGTGAGAAAATAGAAAAATGAAAATGATGATCCCCTTCCTGCAAATACCAATTGCCCAGCCCGTGACAGCTTTTACGGGATGCCAATAACAAAGGCTGAATAATCGGGTATTCAACCGGTGAATCAGTCGGATCGATATAATCACATACCGCAACACCGGAAGCCATTGTAAAACCGAATTGCGCATCAGAGGAACTAATCCAGTCCTGAACTTCGCGGGGACGAACTTCTGATGCGGGTTGGACATACCGTTCACCTGCTGCCCCGGGAATTTCATCTTCACCAACTGTCACCTTTCCAAATGGAACTTCATAAGTAACTTTTGCGTTGTCCTGATTCAAAGGAAACGCCAGTCGAAACTCCCGATTTTTTGTGCCGTCCCAATCTAACAAATCAACATCAAAGTCGATACGTTTAATCTGTTTGTAAACAGTTACTCGTTGCTGGAAAGTGCAATGCGTTAATTTTTGCTCCAAAGCAAAAACTGCAGCCACGGGACTATTGTTGACCTGCTTCCATCTCGGTGCATAATTACTGACCTTATCAAATCCTTCCATGGTGGGCTGCTGAACTTCTGCAAATTCACCAGCGCCATGACCTTCGGATTTCATGGTAAAAAGCTCGCCGCCTAAAAATTTATCCGTACGCAGGAGATTACGCTTAAATTGTTTATCATAAATCTGCTTAATTCCGCCATCAGCAAACGTAATTTTGTAAAAATCATTCTCAAATATGTTGCTTTTCAAAATCTTTCTTTCCTTTTCTGATGGCGCTTTTTTAACTAACTTCGCATAAAATGTTTTATACCCGATTGATGGGACATTTCGAGCTACGAAACAGACTTCAGCCCTTTTCAAGCTTCCGTCTTTATATTTTTCTTTTTCAAATATTTCCGAAACGATTTGTTTGCCATGTGAATCTAAAATCTGAATCCCAAACACCTGTCCTTTTTTGAATTTCAAATTGACCGATATCGGATCATTCCTTTGCCACGAAAGGTCATTGAAAACAAGGATCGCATTTCCCATCTTTGGATTCGTTTTCACTCTTTTTGAAATTTCTTGTATTGAATTTAAAAGCATTTTTTTTCCTGCATCACGGGCAAATTCTGATTTTGCTTTGAAAAGGCTGTCCGTGATGTGTCCGTTTTTACCACCCCAACCATGATCAGGATAAATGTGAGATTCCCATGCCCGGGATAATTCTTCGGCAGGATATAATTCTAAATCATTTTTAAGCAATGCTTCAATTGTACAAAATTTTTCAGCTGCGGTTAGTAGCCTGCTCGCTTCCCGGGAGGCAGAAATAGCTTTATGATGCGTCGGCCCATGAATATAAAGCCACACATTCGGTCGTTCTCCCTGAATCACGGGTAAATTAGCCTCATCCGTAAAAATTCGATCCAGGGCTGATTCGGCAATTGCATACTTGTAATCCGGAAAAGCTGACTGAGTGATTTTTTTACCATCACCTCTGCGTAATTTGAGATTATTCCAAATGTTCATTAAATTTCTAAAATCCTTGGGACCGCTCATATCAGATGCAAAAATAGATGGAATATCAGGTGAGATATTGTATTTTCGATATTCCGGTTCCCAACTTGCTATTAATTCTGCTGTAGCGTTAAAAGCCTCAAACGTACTTTGACGTAAATGTTCACTCGCCCAGTGATAATGCCCCGGAGAGTGTGCGCCAATTCTCGATCCATCCGGGCTTTGCCAATAGAAAAATCCTTTTTCATGACGGCTTAAGAGTAAATAATTCACGCCACTTTTTTTAAGAATCTGGGACATTTGCAACGTTCTGCTTGGCACATCAAGATTCCATGCCAGACGGGAATCACAATTAGGCAACGTTTTTTTTATCCATTTTCGTCCAAAATAAAGCTGGCGAATCAGGCTCTCCCCGGAATACATTCCCTCGTACGGTTGATTATAAGTCGCTCCCCATTCCAATCGCCCTTCCTTTGTGAATTGATGAATTTTTTCCTTTTTCTCCGGATGACGAATCAAATATTCTTGCAACATTAAAGCTTGTTCTGCCGAATAGTGGTAAGAGGGATTTTGTGCCAACATTTCCAACGCAGGTGTGATGATGAGTGTATCCCGCTGGATCGTACAAATCTCGGGGCTGTCCATCCAGGCGATATCCTGATGACTGGAAGTAATCAAATGAATCGCACCATTTTTGAAATAGGACAAACCTTTATGGATACCCTCGGTGATATTCATCATGCTGTTTTTACTGCTTTCCAGAAAATGCTGGCTATTTTTAATGGATTTTTCACGCATCACGACTTGTCGATCTTCCAGTACTTCACCAACGATCCATTCGCCATTCAAAGAATCTAACCGATCAATGGTTTTTCCATCTACCTCAATGGTGAGCGGAAACTTATAATTTTTCTTCAACGGGAACTTTGCCAGGCTCTTTTCCTTCTTCGCGTGCAATTTCGTTTTAAAATCAAAATTCCCCTGATCCTTTATTCGCAAAACTTTCTTTTCCCATGTTACCGGAAATTCTGCAGTAATAGTCGATGAATTATTTTCCCATGTCAAACGATACCAGAATCCATCAATTGCTTTTTGAATTGTCTCAACCACATCAGTTGTTACGAATGCCATGAACCACGCCGGACTCCCCGCTTTTTCCCCGACAACGCGGATCGTTTGCGGCTTATTTATTTTCAGCATCGATGTTGGCACTGTTAAAAACATGTAACCAAACAAATCATTTGCTGCATCTTTTTTAACAGATTTAAAATTAAACGTTGTTTTCTTCTTGCCCTTAATAGTCCATTCTGACTTTGATGAAGACGTAAAAGAAAGCAAATGGTTTTGGTTAAGAAATAGTTTAAATTCTTTTTCACCCAAATTCGAACCCAATCCAGCCAACCAGACAAAAGTCACATATTTACCGGAATAGCTTTCGGGTATCAATTGAGTTTCCCATTCAATTTCCATGACACCGGTTGTGGCACGGGTGATGAGCGCCTCATTCACATTTGGCAGGGCTGAATGATATTGCATCTTCAAACCAGCAATACTTTTTGCACATCCTTCCAACCAGTTGGAACTCTCGTATGCCCATTCAATATATTGTTTTGTCATGCGGTGGAAATTGGCAAAATTTTCGTTTTTTTGAGCGGAAATATTTGAAATGGGAAGCAGGAGAAATATTAATAAGATGAGTTTTTGAAATAAAGGATTATTATTTTTTTTCATAACTTCATATTATCCTTTTTCTTAAGTTAATATAAAGATCAATTCCTTATTTGGATTTAAGGCCTGTGCCCTATGGGTGCGTGAACCTTTTAATTTTTTATCTTTGAAATTCTTACAATCTCATCATTATAAAATCCTTACGGATTAATTCCAGCAAAATTGTGAGTTAAGACATTCACCTTTTATTTTTCTCCCCTGGTATTTCTACAAGCCCATCAATTAAAAGCCTTTAAACTTTTTATTCTTATTGGCACTAACTCCAAAAACATTATGATCTTGTTACATCCTGCACAATCCTGTAATCCTGTCAAAAATCCGGCGGATGGCAAGAATTCAAAAATAATTCACCCCAAAATCTTCTTCAAATTTTTCTTCTTCCTTGCCGTTTCACCCAAAGCCAAATAACCAAAATATTTTTTATTGATCTCGTTTATTCTTTTTACCTCGGCAGCAACTATTTCAAGATGTTTTAAAGTTTTTTTATCCACGCCCAGCTTACCCAATTTTACCTTTAATACATCAAGATTAATTACTGCGGCATGAATGGGGTTTTTTATTTTATGTGCAAATATTTCCAGGCTACTTTTTAATTCTTTTTCAGTCATTTTAACCTCCCAACCATTTTTCAACTTTAGCCAAAATGGAATCCAGGGTGAACGGTTTACCCAGGTATTCGTTGCAGCCGGCTTTGATCGCCCGCTTTTTATCTTCCTGGATCGTTTTTGCAGTCATGGCGATAATTGGCGTTTTTTTCATTTCGCTGTTCTCGCGGATTTTTTGGGTTGCTTTATAGCCATCGATTCCGGGCATCATCAAGTCCATCAAAATCAAATCCGGTTTTTGTTTTAGCGCTTGTTTAATGCCCTGTTTTCCGTTTGATGCGAATACGATCCTGTATCCCTGTTCTTCCAAAATAAACTTGACTGCGTATTGATTATCTTTATTGTCATCTACCAATAGAATAAGCGGTTTTTTTCTGCCCTTATTTTTAGTTGGTTTTTTTTGATTTTTTCCCTTTCGATTTGATTCCGGCTTTTCAATTATTTTATTATCTTCATCACTAAAATCTTTCACCGGAATGGAAAAATGAAATGTTGTGCCCTTCCCTTTTTTGCTCTCAACTGAAATCGTTCCGCCCATTAAATCCACCATTCTTTTGGAAATGGTAAGCCCCAAACCGGTGCCCTGGTATTTTCGCCTGTCAACATTTCTGACTTGTTTGAATGACAAAAATATTTTTTCCAATTGATCGTTTGACATCCCGATTCCGGTATCGGTAACAGTGATTTGAAGCGTGCCCGGTTTTTTGTCAAACTTTACATCCAATTTTATTTTTCCCTGGTGCGTGAATTTCACCGCATTGGAAAGCACGTTGGACAAAATTCTGGTGATCTTATCCAAATCGCTGAAAATATATTTGGGGAGATTCCGTGCTTTCTTTGATTGTAATTGAACATTTTTCTGCCGGCACAGCGGACGCACCGTATCCAGATTTTCATTGATCAATTTTGTTATTGGAAAATAAGTGTAATTCACTTCCATTTTATTGGCATCGATCTTGGAAAAATCCAATAAATTGTTGATCAGCTTAAGCAATTCGTTTCCGTTCTGCCGGATGATTTTTACCTGTTTTAATTGTTCGGCATTAAGCTTTCCGCTCATTCCCTTCAATAACACATCGGTCAAAGAAATTACCGAATTTAAAGGCGTGCGTAATTCATGCGACATGGTGGTGAAAAAATTTGTTTTGATTTTTGTGGCTTTGGATAATTCCTGCGCCTGGGTTTTAGCTTCCGTGTATAAGCGGCGGTTTTCGAGCGCGACTGCTGCTTTGTGGGCAAAAATTTCCAGCACTTGAATTGCCTGTTTTTGGGGAATTTTTTTGTCTTTGGGTGAAAATAACGTCATAAAGCCCAAAAATTTTGTTTTGATTTTAACGGGAATGATGAGCGCATCGTTTCTTCCCCAAATTTCATTGTTGCCCGAATCAAAAATACGGGTCGATTTTTTTAATGATACCTTGAAATCTCTGACCAGGTAAGATTTACTAATTTTAAATTCATCCCTGACATATTTAAAAACATCCTTGTACAAAAAATCCCGGTCATACACAAATTTTCGGATGCGCGTTTTTTCAATGCCCTCGTACGCAGTTACCTTGAATTCATTTGATAATTCATCTTTGGTGGTAAAAATTACTACCTGCCAGCCAATGCTTTTTACTGTTTTGCATAAATTGGATAAAAACTTTTTCGGCTCAATATTCAGCGCTAACTCTTCTTCAATTTTTAGTATTTTAGAAATTTGATTGACCTGTGCCTTTAGCTCCAGGGTTCGCTGTGATACTAACTTTTCCAAATCTTTTGAATGCGCCTCTAATTTTTTCTGTAACGCTTTGTACTCTGAAATATCCCTGCCGAGACACATGGCGCCGATATTTTTTCCGTACCCATCAAACAAGTAACGGGCATTCCAATTGCACAAAATGGTTCTGCCGGTTTTTGTTTTCAGTGGCGCTTCATAATCCCGCAATTCAACTTTCATGGCATCGCCGTATTCCCTGTGAAGCCTGTCCAGGTCGGCAAGAAAATTTGGGAGTCGTTTGCGGGTCAACTGCTTTGCCTGGTAGCCTAAAAGTTTCTGACCATACTCATTGATAAAATTACAATTACCTTTTTTATCGACCACTAATAAAATATCCGACATCCCGGCAATTAATGATTCATAATATTTTTTTGCACTGCTTAGTTCTTCTGTTTTGGCGTGCAGATCTGATGTTTTCTCTTTGATGGTTCGTTCTAAATTTTCCGAGTAGTCTTTTAATTTGCGCTCGATGTCCCTCTTTTCTGTCATCTCGAAAATTGCCAACCAACAGCCGTTGTATCTCCTCAATTTATTTAAGATGGGTGCTGCAACGATCATAACCGGGACAACCTTTCCCAAGCGGTTGCTCAGTTCAATTTCAAACTGGCAGGTTTTGCCCGACTTTAATTTTTCACGTTCAATCTGAAATTTTTCAAAATTTGTTTTATTTAAAATAACTTTGTCACTGAGATTTTTCAACTGTTTTTTTGAACCGGAAAGCATAAAATTAAATTTTTCATTAAAAAATGAAATCTGACCATTTTTCTCCAAAATACAAATGCCGGCATCCAAGCCATTAAAAATCTTGTTCAATTCTCTTGATTCCTGCTCGCTTTTAAAAAGAGATTGCTCCAGATCATTGCGTAATTCGATCTCAGTTTCCAGAAATTTGCTGTTTTTGAGAAATGGAATCCATACCAGTCCGACCAATCCTATCACCTGCAACAGAAGTGATGCATCTGTCCATGAATCTTTTGTTAATTGATGTGGTATCGAATAGATTTCTGAAAAGAACAAAAATAAAATTGCAAAAATGTACCAGAAATAGTGATGATGGCGAGTTTGTAAAAAGAGTCGTAAAATTTTTATCCCTGCTATGAGTAATATTATTGCCCCAATAACCATAAAGACATCAATTGTGCTCACATTTAATTTTGTAATTAAAGGGAAGCGCAGCATAAAATATTTGAGTAATATAAAAAATATGGCATTGCACAAAATCACTAAAGTGGCTGTTTTAATATTCTTTCTTTTCCGATTTCTCGCTTCAATAATTCGATCCATGCTAAAAACAGCAAGAAATAGAAAAATGTAAAAAATGATACAACCGATTTGCACAAAATTCAAATGATGGAAAAATTGCATATTTGTTGGTGTATTGTGTTTGATATAAAAATCGAATGACATTTGAAAAAATAAAAATGAAACTGCCCCGCAAAACAGGTAAAGATATTCCAGGGAATTTTGTATGGTAAACATTTTCAGATTAAAAATAAAAATGGCAGCAAGAAGTAAGTACTGTAAAATTTGAAGAATTAATAATTGCGTGTTATCTTCTAGAAAAATTTCTGTGTGGTTCTTCAAACAATACATGCCCAGACTAAGTGCTAAAAAGAGCAGAATGAGAATAATGATTTTAATTTTGTGAATTTTATTTGGATAGGGTTCGTTCATTTTTCGAATTGTTTTGTTTTAGAAATTACTATGAGTTAAATATACTTTAAAATGAGCAAAATGTCAATATAAAATACATATTTGCTGACAAGAACTCGACTTAACAAAACCAATTATTTTAATTATTTGAATTTTATACTTGACTTTTTCTAATAAATGTTGTAAAATTACTCTGATTCGGTAAATATGTTATTCGTTTAATAATTTTTATCAATCATGACTAACTTGATAAATAGGGAGTAATTCGTAAAGAAATCTGATATTCTGTTCTAAATTTGTTCTATCCTCAATTTCAATCCGACCGTGAACTAAAAAGCGAATACTCATTCAAAGCTTTCCTATTTTTTTTAGAAAGGAGTTCCAGATGAAACATGTAATTCTTTTCACAATCTTTCTCTTTTTACTATCAATAACCACACAAAACTCTCGGGCTGCCACTCCTGGTGATGTTGTTATCAATGAAATTGCCTGGGGCGGAACTAATGCCTATTCAGGGGATGAATGGATTGAATTATACAACACAACATCGCAACAGATTGATATTTCTGGTTGGACTTTGCAAGCGAGTGACGGTACTCCGAACATTAGTTTAAGCGGGCCAATTCCTGCAAACGGATTTTTTCTTCTTGAACGAACAAACAACACTACAGTTAGTGATATTTCAGCAGATAAAATTTACACTGGCTCATTACACAACGATGGAGAGAATCTTACACTGCAAGATGATATAGGCACTCTAATTGATCAAGCTAATTTTCCAATTGGTACAGGTTGGCCTGCTGGTACTACCAGTCCTGATTACTTCACCATGGAAAGAATTAATCCGTTTCAGGATGGTTCTGATGCAGGAAATTGGGAATCAAACGATGGCATTACAACTAATGGTGAAGATGCTAATGGCAACTCTCTCAATGGCACTGCCAAAGCCCAAAACTCACTTAACATCACTGTTGACTCCCCCAACGGCGGCGAAGACTGGTCAGCGAACAGCTCTCATTACATCACCTGGTCTTCAACCGGAGCAATTGATAATGTGAAAATTGAATATTCTACCGACAGTGGCAGTGCCTGGACAATCATTGAAGCCAGCACAACAAATGATGGTTCCTATTCCTGGTTTGTTTCAAATACGCTATCAGCTAATTGTTTGGTTAAAATTTCCGATGTTTTAGATGGCAGTCCCTTGGATCAGAGCAACGAAGTCTTCACTATTTCTGAAGCCACCGCCGTTGAAATCACTGCTTATCAGGCAACAGTTCAGGAGAATCAAATACTCATCGAATGGTCATCTGCATCAACCGGGAATATTGCAGGATTCAATTTGTACCGTGGTCTAAATGAAACAAACGATTATGTGAAAATAAATCCGGCAATGATTCCCATTAATCTCGGTGAGACAGGTGGAACAACTTATAGTTACGCCGATACTCCAGAAGAATTCACCACTTATTTTTTCAAACTTGAAGTAATCGATATTTTTGGCAACAGCAGTTTTTTTGGTCCAATTACGGTAAATTTTTTGACGTCGGTGACTTTTGCAAAATGTACAATTCCTGATAAATACTTTTTATCTCAAAACTTCCCTAATCCTTTTAATCCGGAAACGAAAATTGAGTACAGTCTGCCAAAAGCTGACTTTGTGACCCTTTCTATTTATAACATCAGCGGACATTTAGTTCGGAATTTAGTCGAGGAACATAAAACTGCTGGTAATCATTCAGTAATTTGGGATGCAAAAAATAATAACCGGGTAAAGGTTTCCAGTGGAGTCTATTTCTATTCATTTAAAACCGGTGATCACAAACAATTTGCAACAAATGTTGTGTTGACCAAGAAGATGATTTTGATGAAATAGGGACATCGAGTGCCCCCAAAAAAATATATATTTCCCAACCTGGACAAGTTAGAGTCAGAATTGAAAGTTGCTCTGTAAAAAACATATTTTCCCACAGATAAAAATCTCCCGCGGATTTTTTCCGTGTTTGTTTTTGATCTGTGGGCAGCTCTTTAAAAATCTTTGCCCATTGTGCAAAAAAATAACTTTTTAGTAGCTAACATATCGGAGAGGTGATAATGTTTCGACTGACATCTTTCTCCACATTTTTCTTTTTATTATTAACTGCCATTTTTTCGCTACAGGCAACTAATCCCGCTGATGTTGTAATTAATGAACTCATGTGGACAGGTTCAACATCATCCATTGCCGATGAATGGATAGAACTGCGAAACACAACAGGAAATCCTATCAATTTATCAGGTTGGCAGTTGACAAAGAAAAGTAGTGGTGCAGAAGTCTTGATGCTCGAAATTCCATCAGGAACAATTCCGGCTAATGGGTATTTTCTTATTTCCAATTACAATGCGACAAATTCAAAAATTAATGTGACACCAGACCTCGTGGATTCGGATGTTTCACTGGTGAATACCCAACTTCAAATAAAATTGTACGACGGTCAATGGGACGGCGGCAGCAATTTAATGGACACTGCTGATGACGGCAGTGGCACTCCATTAGCAGGCGACAAGTCTAATAAATATTCAATGATGCGAACTGATCCGCCAGGTGATGGGACTCAGGCTTCCAAATGGTTCACAGCAGATATTGCTGATGGATGGGATGCTGGCGCCACTGAAAAAGGCACTCCTGGTTCATCCAATTATGCTGCAGGTCCGCTTGATCACTTCGACATCGATAACATCACAAATCAAAAAGTGGGAGTTGCTTTTCCAATCACAGTGACAGCAAAAGACGCCAGTGGTGTTACGGTTTTTATATTTAATGGTACAGTTGACATTTCGGACTTAA
>JADHVV010000014.1 GCA_016783825.1 Candidatus Zhuqueibacterota bacterium
GAATGTCCTTACCTTCCAATTGAATCCCCAATTGGAGTATTTTCCTGAAACAAAGAATATCGTCGTCATCAACATAAATATAAGGCGCTAAAGCACGTTTACCAGCTTTGTAGTACATTCCGCCAATATTGACTTTTGCGATTGATAATCCGGAAGTTATTAACTGTAATAATTCTTGGGGTGTTTCTACTAGGAGAATAATCTTTTCTTTTATCTGGTTTTTGTTAAGCTCGTTAACCGTTTGTTCCTGGGTGAAAATTTCAACTGATAAAGGATGTGGCGCTGTCTCTTCAGCGCCTTTATACATGTCACTTTCAATTTCCGAATGCGCGATGGGATCGCTGCATAAAATAATTTTTGTTGTTTTAAGGTAAGTCCCCCATCCAATTACAACTTGTCCGTGAACGAGCCGGTCATCAATTCTTACTAAATCCAAAGACATTATTTAAGTTCCTTGTTGTGATCGATTTATTCCTTTTATTGCATCTTGTAAAATAATTTCAGTTAATTCGGAAAGTCCGGATTGACCTCGTTTAGTTACGAACGAAATAAACATATTCAAATTTACACCTGAAACGACTTCAACATCCGGGATTTTTTTAGAAACTGCTACCGCAGAATTCCAGCAGGTTCCTCCTTTCAGGCTTGTCATTATGATTACACCCTGATTTAGTTTCTCTGAAAGAAAAAGCGCTTCCAATTTTTCAATTACACCTCGGAGTGAGAAACCACTGGTTGAAAGAGAGAAAATTTTTTCCCCATTCCCTACTATCGCACCGGCAGCTTCAATAATAGCAGGGGCTATTGGGCCATGAGTTAGTACTATTCCACTAATCATATCTGTTCCATTTTTTGTTTTTCTCCTTTACTCCAACCTGGACGAGCTAGCACTGAAGGTAATTGGGTTACTGGGTAATAGGGTAATTAGGTAATTAGAATAGTAATATTTAGAATAGATTTTTTTAACCTATTACCTTATTACCTATTTACCAAGTTACCTTATTACCTTTTTACCCCATTACCTATTTACCCTGTTACCTAATTACTCATTATCAAAAAACAAATAATCTTTTAAATTTGAATTAGTTTGCATTTTTTTTATGAGTCTTTCGTTGAATTCTTTGGCTGTAAATTTCCCATAGATTTTTAAAAGCTGGTTCAAAGCGATTGTTTCTGCAATAACCGTAATATTTTTCCCGGGGAAGATGGGCAATTCAATGATAGGTATTTTTACCCCCAGGTATTCAACAAATTTATCTTCCAGTCCGGTACGGTCGTAATCTTTACCTTCTTCCCAATCAACCAACCGTAAATCAACCTCAACTCTCTTTTGAAATCGTATTGACCTGACGCCAAAAATGCTTCTCACATCGATAATTCCAATGCCCCTAATTTCCATGTGATGAAGCAGCGTTTCAGTACAAGAACCAAGTAAAAGAATTTCAGACTGCCGGTGAAGATTAACAACATCGTCTGCAACTAACCGGTGCCCCCGTTCAACTAAATCGAGTGCAATTTCACTTTTACCGATTCCACTGCGCCCGGTAATGAGCACACCAATTCCGTATATATCCACCAGGGAACCGTGCTGGGTAGTAAACGGAGCGAATATTTTTCCCAGGTATCTGCTGAGAATTTGAGAAACGTGCGTGGTGGAATATAAGCTCCTCATAATTGTAATTTTTCGTTCATCAGCAATTTGAATAAAATCATCCGAAGGGCAGTTATTGTCCGTAACGATAATACAAGGCAGGTTAAACTCCAAAACTTTTCTGATGCTTAGTTCGCGTTTTACAGGTGTCAAAGTTTCCAGGTAAGACAATTCCGTATTGCCAAAAATTTGGATGCGATTATAAGTAAAAACGTCAACAAAACCGCTCAAAGCTAAACCAGGACGGTGTATCTCTCTTTCCGTAATTTTTTTATCGACTCCCTGGTCGCTATTAATAATTTTTAACTTAAGCAGGTTTTTTAAATCTTCAAATAATGTTTTTATTGTCAATTCAATCATGTGTAATTATGTTACACCAAAGCTTCGTTATTTCCACAAAAGGCGGATCTTCGATTTACTAAAATTTTTTAAAATTAAGTCTGTAGCATTATTCATAAAAGCAGCACTGGCAGTTGCAGGATTATATAAATTGTCCGATTATTACTGCCACTGCTTCTGCAACTTGTCGAGTTAAGAATAATTCAGGATATTAAGAAAAGCTGCCTCATGATTGAAAATTGAGACAGCTTTACTGTTCAATTGCTGAGAGCCTTATCAGCGTGTTGCTGTTTCTTTTCTTTGTATCGTATCAACTGCCGCTCCATTTTCCCTACTGCTAAATCAATCGATTTGTAAATATCTTCAGTCTTTTCAATTACTGTTAATTTTTGACCATGAACAACAACATTAATTTCTGCAATTTGTATCTCCTTTTGATAATCCAATACAATATCACAGCTAATGATGCCGTCAAAGACTTTTTCTAATTTTGTAATTTCATCTACAGCATACTCTTTAAGCCTTTTTGAAGGCTTATAATGACGGGCAGTGAAAGCAACTCTCATATGTTTCCTCCTTATGGATTTTGTTATTAGTTCTAACTTTGTTTTTTTGTATAAGTTTTTTCTGATCCAAATCAATTAACTATTACAACGAAAAGGCTGAGGCAAAGGCGAAGCAAGATAAAAGGATTAAGGATTTTCTTCCTTCGCCTTTGCCTCAGCCTTCTCCTGTACTTTAGGATTTACTCTTTTTTTTCCGCGCGCGGATGCGCCTGTTTATAAACTTGCTTCAACCGTTCAGCAGATACATGTGTATAAATTTGTGTTGTTGACAGGCTCGAATGACCCAACAATTCTTTTACAGCCACCAGGTCAGCGCCTTCATCCAATAAATGTGTGGCAAAGGAATGGCGCAGACTGTGTGGAAAAGCGCCTGATGACGATATTAAAAGCATATATCTTGCCACTCGTTTTTGAATGCCGCGGGTGGATAATCGCTTGCCATATTTGTTGAGGAATAGGGCGTCTGTGTCTTTGTTAATCGTTTTTTGAAGCAATTCGTTCCGTCTGCTTAAATATATTTTTAACGACTGTTTTGCGATTTCTCCCATTGGCGCCAACCGTTCCTTACCGCCTTTTCCAGACACTTTGATCAAGCCATTTACAAAATCAATATTTTTCTGATTGAGATTAGCCAGTTCACTCAAACGAATACCTGTGCCATAAAAAAGTTCAAAAATGGTTTTGTCCCGTTCACCGATGGCAGTATCGGTGTTTATGAGCGACATCGCTTCCTTTATTTGATCATAATTAAAGGTGAAAGGAATCTTCTTTTCCGTTTTCAGAGAAAACAGGCCGGTTGCAGGATTGCTTGCTATGTGCTGATGAAGGTGTAAAAATTTGAAAAATGATTTTAAGCAGGCAATCTTCCGGTTAATACTCGTGGCTTGGTAACTTTTTTTCTTCAATTGTGCAAGGTAAAAGCGGAGGTTTTGTCGTGATATTTTTGCCGGTGAAATCACATCTAAACCGAACTGTTCATCCAAAAACCGGTAAAATTGCTGCACATCAATACCGTAGGATTCAATCGTGTGGGATGAATAGGAACGTTCGGTTTTGATGTAATGAAGATATTTGTCAAGCAAATGATCCCAATTTTGCTTGTGTTGAGTAGATGATCTATTCATCATCCTGGCTTTGTTCATATTTAGTTTTACAATTCGGGCAATACAAATAGTTGCCAATGCTTTTATTGTATCGTTGTTCTAAATATGTTGAATGACAATTTTTACATTTGCTGGAGACAGGTTTGTACCAGGAAGCAAAATCACAATCCGGGTATTTGCCGCATCCGTAAAACGTTTTTCCCCGTTTGGTTTTGCGCTCAACTATTTTGCCAGCACAGCCATCTTTGGGGCAAGCAATTCCCATGGAAAATGGTTTGTTGTTTTTGCATTCAGGGTACCCGGAACATGCGATGAACCTGCCATACCTGCCAATCTTAACCACCATCGGTTTTCCGCATTTCTCACAGATTTCATCGGTGGTTACTTCTTCTCCTGCCAATGGTTTGGTGTAACGGCAGTCCGGGTAGCCGCTGCAACCGATGAATTTGCCATTCCTGCCCCAACGTTCGATGAGCGCTTTTCCACATTCAGGACATGCTTCTTCTGTATCCTTGATTAATGAATCACGAATCGTCTCTTTCTTTGATTTTATGGCTTCCAGAGCCTCGTCAAATGGAGAATAAAAATCATTTATTACGGTGGCATAGTCCTTGTTTTTATCTTCAATCTCGTCTAGTTCTTCTTCCATTTTTGCTGTAAATTGCGTGTTGAAAATAGCCGGGAAATGTTGAATCAAAATGTCACAAACTGTAAAACCCAGTTCCGTTGGAATTAGCTGGCGCGCGTTCTTTTCAATATATTTCCGCATTAACAGCGTGCTGATAATTAACGCATAAGTACTGGGACGACCAATTCCCAGCGCGTCCAATTCTTTCACCAAACTGCTTTCTGAAAACCGGGCAGGTGGCTTGGTGAAATGTTGTTTTGGTATCAAATCAAGCAGGGAAAGAATTTCACCGATTACCAGGTTCTCGGGAATTTTTAATTTTTGCGCTTCAGACTCATTATCTTTTTTATTGTCGTTCTCTTCGAAATCTTCATAAGCCTGAAGGAACCCGCGAAACGTAATGATGGAACCGGTTGTCCGAAACAGGTATTCTTCTTTCACTTCGTTTTTTTCAAGCACACCCGCTTTAATGTCGATTGTGGTTTGATCCAATTTTGCATCACTCATCTGGCAGGCAACGAAACGTTTCCAAATCAATTCATAAAGCTTGAACTGATCACCAGTTAAAAATTTCTTTATTTTTTTAGGTTCCCGTTGCATGGAAGTGGGGCGAATTGTTTCGTGAGCATCCTGGGCGCCTTTTTTAACTTTAAAAACTCTCGCTGTTTTTGGAACGTATTCCACCCCATAACCGCTGGCTATGAATTCCCGAACTTCTGCAATGGCTTCATCAGCGATTCTTGTTGAATCGGTACGCATGTACGTTATCAGTCCAACACTGCCTTCATCTCCAAGTTCAGTGCCTTCGTAAAGCTGCTGCGCGATTGCCATGATCTTTTTTGCTGAATATCCCAACCGCTGGGCTGCTGCCTGTTGCAGCGTACTGGTAGTGAACGGAGGCGCCGGTTTCCGGGTAACCTGTTTTTTAGTAATATTCTTAACAGCGAATTTTTTTATTTTCAGATCATCGACAATACTTTTAGCCGACCTCTCATTTGTGATATCAGGCTTTTTATTCTGAATTTTGATCAGGTTGGATAAAAATGCATCGGATTTCTTTCCCTGAAGTTTTGCAGTGATAGACCAATATTCCTGCGGCACAAAGGCTAAAACTTCTCTTTCCCTCTCAACGATTAAACGCAACGCCACCGATTGCACTCTACCGGCGCTTAAACCCCGATAAATGGTTTGCCAGAGAATGGGACTTATTTTATAGCCCACAAGCCTGTCCAACACACGCCGTGCTTTCTGAGCTTCAACTTTATTTACCGCTATATCGAGTGGGTGGTTGATTGCCTCAACAACAGCCCTTTCAGTGATCTCGTTGAAGAGAATTCGATGGATATTTTTATTTCTTGTTTTTATTTCTTCGAAGATGTGCCAGGCAATGGCTTCGCCTTCGCGATCCGGGTCGGTGGCAATATAGACGCTGTCTGCGGAAGATGCAGCTTTTTTAAGATCGGACAGTACTTTTCCTTTGCCGCGGATTGTAATGTACTGCGGCTGAAAACTGTCCTCAATATCGATACCTAAACTGCGTTTGGGAAGATCTTTGATGTGCCCTACTGATGAAAGTACTTTGTAATTTTTCCCTAAAAATTTTTTAATAGTTTTTGTTTTAGCAACCGATTCGACAATAACAACTGAAGTTGGCATATTTTATTTTAGACACCCTTTTAATGACCGAAGTAAGATTGATTAAAAACGAAAAATGAGCCGTTTGAATGATCATCCGGGTTTAAAATTAAATTTGCTACCTTTGCTTTAATTTCAGAAATGTTTACACCAAATTTCCCCTGTCTCATGTAATGATCAAGAATATGCTCGATTTCTTCATCTCCGATGATATCCAATTCTTTTAAAGGTACCGGGAAATTTGTCGGCAGGGGATTTAGATCAGGTTCAACAAATGTTGACCAGTTTGTTTCCGGAAATTGAGAAAGCAGCCTGTCAAAATCGATGGAATCATCTTTTTCCAATTCGTCCAGGTTATTGGTCAACCAGGAAAAAGCTGAATCAATTTCATTTTCAGTGTAACCCTGTTCCATCAACTGTTCAGGAATGGTTTTCATCTCGCTGACTACTTTTTCTTCTGAGCCGGAGCTCATCGTATCAACGATATAAACGACTATCTCCAATACTCGTTCGTTCATTTCCTCCCTCCAAGAGTAAGTGAACATTTTTTAAGGGGGTGGGATAAACTTAGTTCTCCCTCAATTTGGTGGATTTAATCCAACCCTCTAAACACTAAAACAAACCTGGTCTAATATAATAATTAATATTATAAAAGCAAGGATTATTACAAACATTTAATTTCATTCAGCTTTTTACTTTTGCTGAACGAACTCATTTTTCCTTAATTGTAATATAGTTAAGATTATTTTTTGATGCAAGGATTTTTTTATCAAGGAGATGAAATTTTATCAGTACTGTTTTTTTGTTCAAAGAAATAAAATATTTAAACCACTTTGTTAGTAGTATAACTCCCAAAAACAAATATCACCTCCCACAACATTTCTTATACTTTTTCCCACTCCCGCATGGACAGGGATCGTTCCTGCCTGTTTTAGGCCCGGTAACAATCGGCACTTTTTTGCCCTGCCTTTGTTGCTGCTGTTGTTGCTGCCCTGGCGCTTGACCTTCTGCTTGTTCCTGCGGCGCTCTTTGAAAGCCCATTCCGGTGGCAGAATCGTGAACTTCCCGCATTTGCTGGGGTTGACGCGCCGGTCTGCGGAATGGATGTTCCTGCCGGATTTGGGCTTTGTAAATGAGTTCAACGACATTTTCATTAACCTGGGCTAACATGTCGGTGAACGCCCTGAATCCTTCGCTTTTGTATTCCAGCAGCGGATCTTTTTGTCCGTAAGCCCGCAGACCAATGCCCTCTTTCAACTGATCCATTTCATAAAGATGGTCGCGCCAGCTTGTATCAATCACTTGCAGCATTGCCAGTCGTTCTAACTCGCGCATGCTGGCTTTGCCAACCATTTTTTCTTTCTGGTAAAAAATTTTCAGCGCTTTCTCATACACTTCTTCAAAAAGTTCTTCCGTGCTCAAATCCGTTGGCACATCTTCTCTTGTTGGATAAATCGGTTGAACCAATAGCAGCCGTTGAAGATCACTATTCAATCCATCCCAATTCCATTCTTCAGTGAATTTGCTGTCACCAGCGTGCATTTCAATTCTGTCTTCAATAATCTGGTCTATCATATCAAGTATTTGTGGTCTTAAATTCTCGCCATGAAGCGCATTGGAACGCATTTTGTAAATGATCTCACGCTGTTGATTCATCACGTCATCATATTCCAACAAATGTTTTCGAATATCAAAGTTATGTGTTTCCACCCGTTTCTGCGCCCGCTCGATGGATTTGGTGATCATGGCGTGCTGTATCACTTCGCCATCCTGAACTCCCATCCTGTCCATCACGCCGGCAATTCTTTCCGAACCAAACAGTCGCATCAAATCATCTTCCAACGAAAGATAAAACCGCGACGACCCGGGATCACCCTGCCTGCCGCTTCTACCGCGCAACTGCCTGTCGATGCGCCGTGACTCATGCCGCCCGGTACCGATGATATGTAAACCGCAGGGAACGTCAGTTCCGCACTCCTTAATATCGATGGAATCGGGAATGTGCCTGTTTTTGTGATCAATTAAATAACAGCCCTCCTCACAAAGAACAATGCCTTTGCCTAACTTAATATCAGTTCCGCGACCTGCCATATTGGTGGCAATTGTTACCATGCCCGGCTGCCCGGCTTTTCGTACAATATGCGCTTCTTCTTTGTGATATTTTGCATTGAGCACAGAGTGTTTAATACCGCGCCGTTTCAACATTCGACCTAACGTTTCGGAAACTTCGACCGAAATTGTACCAACGAGCACCGGGCGATTCTTTTTGTGCATGGCAACGATCTCATCAATCACCGCGTTATATTTTTCCCGCTTTGTTCGAAAGATTTGATCCTGGTAGTCAATTCTGCGGATGGATTCATTAGTGGGAATAACCGCTACATCCAGCTTATAAATTTCCCAGAATTCATGTGCTTCAGTTTCAGCAGTACCGGTCATCCCTGCTAATTTTGAATAAAGACGGAAAAAATTCTGCAGTGTAACAGTGGCTAATGTTTGTGTTTCACCTTCAATTTTCACCCCTTCTTTTGCTTCAATCGCCTGGTGCAAACCATCGCTATAGCGGCGACCGGGCATTAACCTGCCGGTAAATTCATCGACGATCATGACTTTCCCATCTTCTGAAACGACATATTCATTATCACGCTCGAATAACGAAAATGCACGAAGCAACTGGGAAATATTGTGCAGCCGCTCACTCTTATCACTGTATTCCAGTTGAATTTTATTTTTAGCTTCTGCTTTTTGTTTTTCGTCTAACGATTCATCTTTATCAATTCCATCCAATTCGATTGAAAGATCCGGCAGAACGAACATCTGCGGATCATTGGGAGATAGTGCATCTCTGCCTTTTTCCGTAAGGTCGATTACGTGTGATTTCTCATCGATGGCAAAAAACAATTCCTCATCTATTTCGTGCATTTTTTTATCACGCAAGAAATCATTTTCCACGCGGTGAATTAATTTTTTTACGCCAACTTCACGCAATAATTTGATCAGTTTTTTATTTTTAGGCGCGCCGCGATTCGCCTGAAGGATTTTTATACCGCCTTCATATTCTTCTTCACCATTTAATAATTTTTCTCCATCAGCGATGAGTTTGCTAACAAGATTTGTCTGCAGACGCATCAACTGCGCGACACGCGGTTTTACTTCATCGTAACGATGCGTGGAACGATCTACCGGGCCGGAAATGATGAGCGGTGTTCGCGCTTCATCGATTAACACTGAATCAACTTCATCAATAATGGCATAATTGTGTATGCGCTGAACCAGGTCTTGCACCCGGGAGGTCATGTTGTCGCGCAGATAGTCAAATCCGAATTCATTATTCGTGCCATAAGTAATATCCGAATTATATGCTTTTTGTCTATCAGGCGGATTCATATCATTTGTAATGTAAGCAAAAGTCAATCCCAGCGTTTCGTATATTTTCCCCATCCATTCACAGTCACGTTTGGCGAGATAGTCATTAACAGTGATCAAGTGTGCGCCCTTACCAGTCAATGCATTCAAATACATTGGCATGGAAGCAACCAAAGTTTTTCCCTCACCGGTTGCCATTTCAGCAATTTTTCCCTCGTGGAGCACAATGGCGCCGATCAATTGAACGTCAAAAGGCACCATCTCCCAGGTCGTATCAATATCACTAACACGCCATGTTTTTCCCACCAGCCTTCGGCACTGTTCTTTAGCAACAGCAAATGCTTCAGGGAGAATTTCCAAAAGCGTTTCTTCAATGATTTCAGATTCTTCCTTTTCTGTGTCCTTTACCTGGTTACGAATGTCATCAGGATCAATTTCTTCATCTTCACCGATTTCCTGTTGAAGCTGCTGTTTCAGATCGTATAACTGAGCTTGAACTTCTTTAATATTTTGTTGTATTTTTCTTTTAAATTCAATTGTTTTAAAACGAAGTTCTTCGTCCGACAGCTCATGATATTGTTGATAATATGGATTTATCTCATCCACCATTGGTGAAATACGGGTTATGTCTTTATCGTGTTTACTACCAAAAATTTTCGTGATCAGGTTTTCTAACATTGTAACTCCCTGGAAATGATTGTTTCATTTTAACTTTTAACAATAGAAACTTATACTTACAAAAAATTAAAAAGGTTCGGATTTACGGGTATTTCCATCTATCAACCCGCGACCTTTTTTATTCAGCCTATCTGATTTACGAAGATCAGAGAGAACTGAATCCAGTATGCCATTAATGAATTTTCCGCTTTTTTCAGTGCTGTATTTTTTTGAAATTTCAATGGCTTCATCGATGGAAACTTTTGGCGGAATATCACCAAAGCGGAGAAATTCACAAATTGCCATCCGCAGAATAAGCTTATCCATAACTGCAATTCGATTAAAATCCCAATTCAATGCCTTAATTTTAATCAACTCATCAAGTTCATTGCCATGTTTGATCGTTGATTTAAACAGGCTCCCGGCAAATTTTAAAATTTCAGCGTCGTCAGCTTTATCTGAAATGATCTCTTCTTCAACTTGTTTCAGCGGATTTTTTGAAAATTCATAAGCATAAAGCGCACAAAGTGCAAGCTCACGCGCTTTTCTCCTGGTACTCATAGTTGTCTCTGATTTTTAGTAAATTGGCTAAATAGGTAATAAGGTAATTGGGTAATGGGTAATAAGTATCAAACAAAGAATTTTTTGCGCAATGGGCAAAATATTACTAAATAATTGGATGATAGTTTAATGGAGTGATGGAGTTTAGTTCCAACAATCCATTGCTCTAATAATCCAACACTCCTTTCCTTTCACTTCTCGATTCTAGCTTGTCCAGGTTAGTATCTAAAAAGTTCATTTCTTGTACAATGGGCAAGAAAAAATCACGCAAAGCCGCAGAGACGCAAAGATTACGCAAAGAAAATCTAAAAAAAACTTTGCGCTTTCTTTGCGGCTTCGCGACTTTGCGTGAGATTCTTTTTCAGTCGGTTCTGGCTTGTCCAGGTTGGGTATTTGGGAATTTCTGATATTAATAATTTTTTTATTACCCAATTACCCTATTACCAAATTACCTTTCAAGTACTCTTTTTTAAATTCATTTTTCTTATTCAATGAGCAAGAATTTCATTGTTTAAAAACCTATTTCACAAAAGTCAACCATCCATAATCACCATCATCACCCGACTCGATTATGTCAAAAAATCTTCGTTGAATTTTTTCGGTAATCGGACCCCGTTTACCCTCACCAACAATGATTTTATCAACCGATCTAATCGGTGAAATCTCTGCCGCGGTTCCTGTAAAAAACAACTCATCAGCGATGTATAACATTTCACGTGGGATCTCAGTTTCTTTAATTTCGTAACCAAATTCAGATGCTAATTTAAAAACAGAACCCCGGGTAATCCCCGGAAGGATAGTGGCGGAAATTGGCGGCGTAAAAATTTGTCCATCCCGAATAACAAACAGGTTCTCTCCGCTGCCTTCTGAAACAGTACCATGCGTATTCAAGGCAATACCTTCGGAATAGCCTTCTGCTAAGGCTTCCATTTTTATGAGTTGGGAGTTCATGTAATTGGCGCCTGCTTTAGCTAAAAACGGAAATGTATTTGGGTGCATGCGCTGCCAGGTGGATATTTTTACATCAACGCCCAAATTAATTGCATCTTCACCAAGATACCGTCCCCAATCCATAACAGCAATTGCTGTTTCAACAGGGCACTTTGTGGGATCCACGCCTAAAGTATTGTAACCGCGGAATACCACCGGTCTTATATATGCGGATGACAAATTATTCTCTTTCACAACATCGATGCAGGCTTGATTTATTTTTTCAAAAGAAAACGGAATATCCATGCGATAGATTTTTGTTGAATCAAAAAAACGTCTTATATGCTCCTGTAATCTGAATATCGCCGCTCCTTTTTTCGTGTTATAACATCTTATTCCTTCAAATATAGAAGTGCCGTAATGGATGACGTGGGACATAATATGAATTTTTGCATCCCACCAGTTTATGAATTTACCATTATACCAAATTTTACCTTTTTCATCTTTGGGATTCATGAAAATCTCCTTGCTTAATTTTCGGGAATATAAAAAATAACGTAACTTTTAAAAAATTCATCCAAAAAAATGACAAAATAATTAGCGACAAAATAATTATTTTGTCAGTAATTATTTTGTCATTTTTTTGGTTAGATAAGTTTCTCAAAAGTTATAAAATAAAAGATGACTGCTACTGCACCTGCCACTTTCTTGCGACGACGATCATCTTAAATCCTTAATCCTTAACTGTAATGACGTTCGTCCCAGGTATGTATTTTCTTCTATAATATATGCCATATCCAGGTTGGGCGCTCCCGGGTCGATTCGGTAAATTAACTCGCCAAGATTAAATCCAATAGCATCAAAAAAAATTCCATCCTGGCGGACTTTGAATTTTAAATGGTTTCTTCCCACGATCGATGGCGTTCCTATCACCTGCAAATTGGTTGACTGAAATACCGGGCGCATATTTTGAGGTCCAAAAGGGGCAAATAATTTCAGTAATTGTACCAGCCTTGGTGTTATTTCACTGAACCGGATTTCACTGTCAATTTTAAGTTTTGGGATAAGAAGTTCTTCGGTTAATTCTTTTTTTGCTACTTCATTAAAGCTGTAGCGGAATTCTTCAATTTTATCTTTTTTAATCGTAAGTCCGGCGGCATACTTATGCCCGCCAAATGCAACCAACAAATCTTCACATTGTTTAATAGCGGTATAAATATCAAACCCTGCAATGCTCCGAGCTGATCCTTTGCCGACGTCCGTATCAACAGAGATCATAACAGTGGGACGATAATATTTTTCAACAACCCTAGAGGCAACAATCCCGATAACACCCGGATGCCAGCCTTCTTTAGCTAACACTAAACCAAAATTAGAAGACAAATCATAACTGTCCTCAACGATTCCTCTTGCCTCTTTAAAAGTTCCCTCATCAATACTTTTTCGCGTTCGATTCTCGTTTTCAAGAAGGTTGGCTATTTCCCATGCTTCATCCCAATCCTGTGTTGTCAACAATTTTACTGCCTTTTCTGCATCTCCCATCCTGCCAATGGCGTTTATTCGGGGCGCCAGCACAAAAACGATTTGCCCGGTACCAATTGTTTTGTCAGTCATGGCAGATACTTTCAGCAACGCTTTCAAGCCGGATTTTTTTGAGAGATTAATCTGCTTTAATCCTTCTTTTACGAAGATCCTGTTTTCATCAATTAGCGGTACAATATCTGCCGTGCTGCCAATGGCAACCAGGTCCAGGTATTCATTAATTGTTTCGTCATCTAATCCCAATGATTTAACCAAAGCCTGTCCGAGTTTAAACGCTACGCCCACACCTGCTAACTCCGGGTAAGGATAATTGGAATCTTTGCATTTCGGATTCAAAATAGCACAAGCACCTGGTAATTCCGGTCCTTCTTCATGGTGATCACTGACAATGAAATCTATCCCAATTGAACGAGCGTATTCTACTTCCTGAATCGCAGTAATACCACAGTCAACAGATATTATTAATTTGACATCATTCTTCTTTGCTTCGTCGATGCCCGATTTTGCAATTCCATAGCCTTCCCGGATTCGATGGGGAATATAAAAAGAAACATCGGCTTCAAGTTTTTTCAATAATAAATAAAGAAGAGAAACCGATGTAATACCATCAACATCATAATCGCCATAAATTAATATTTTTTCATTGTTATTTATGGCAGTTTTTATTCGCTCAACAGCATTTTTCATGTCCTTTAAAATGAATGGATCGTATAGATTTTCCACCTGTCCTTTGAAAAAAAGTTTCGCTTTATCAAACGTATCGATGCCGCGATTAATAAGGATGCTGGAAATAATGGTAGGGACATTTAATCTTTTTGCATAATTCTTTTTTATTTCCGGATCGATCTCATCTTGTGGAATCCATTTTAAATTCATTCATGAACCTTCTATTTAAAAAATTATCATCAATCTAAAGCAAGCCGTAAGCCGAATCCTGTCGAGGATGATCATTTATCTGGGATTCACTTCGCAGCGAACCTCAAGCAACCTACCCGAGAATCAAACGAAGCGGGCAGCTTCTCTTCTCCTATTTGGTCTTGCTCCGAACGGGGTTTACCATGCTTACGCTGTTACCAGCGCAACGGTGGGCTCTTACCCCACCTTTTCACCCTTACCCCGTCCCGACACTTCGTGTCGGGACGGGACGGTATATTTTCTGTGGCACTTTCCGGGGGTTCACACCCCCCTCATGTTATGAGGCGTCCTGCCCTGTGGAGTTCGGACTTTCCTTCCCGACACGAAGTGTCGGGACGATCATCTGTCTTACTTTAGATTGATGAGTTTCATTGTTTTCAATTACGTTAAAGCCGGCTGCGCTTCCAATGTTTCCCGCGGTACTAAAATCCGCCCACATGCTTCACAGAGAATGATGCGATTTTTCATTCGAACTTCCACCGCAGTTTGAGCCGGAATTGTTGCAAAACATTCATCGCATGTATAATTTGTAACTTCAGATAGCGCGATACCATTTGTTCCATTGCGAATTCGATTATAATTATTCAATAATCTTTTTTCAATTTGCTCCGTAACTAATTCCCGTTCTTTTGTAAGCCTTAACTCTTCAGATTCTGTTTGTGAAAGTTTTTCCTTTAATTCTAACTGCTTTTGGGAAAACTCTTCTTCTAACTCGGTCACCTGTTTCTCTAATTCCCCCACAGTTTCTCTATTTTCTTTTACCAGGTGGATCAAATCCGCTTTCTTTTTTTCGTTCTCTTCAATTCTATTCTCAATTGTTTCTATCTCAATTGTAATTGCGTCGTATTCTTTATTTGTTTTTACGGAATAACTTTGCTCTTGGTATTTCATAAGCTTTTCATAAAGTTCATCGATTTCGTTTTCATTGGCGCGCCCGGTTTTTTTTGCTTCTTCCAATTCGGATTTGCTGTTTGATAATCTATTTGTGCAAGAAACGAGTCTGCCTTCCAATTGTTGAACTATCTCAGGCAGATCACCTTTTGTGATTTCTAAGGCTATCAATTGTTTATCAATTCGTTGCAGACTTATTAATTTAGAAAGATCCATTTTGTTTGTTGCCTCCTTAATATCAAAATCCCAGGCTAATTTATTGTTTAAACAAAAAAAGTGTACCAATTAGAGAAGGTACACTTTTAAATTAAAATTCTGTTGATTGCTGTAATCTGGAATGTCTCAGACCACCACGTTTGGACATTCCTTTGTTCTGTTTGCTGCTTATTACAAATTGCTTTTATTTCAAAGTTCAGTTTCATAATTATTATATTTATTGGCACCTGTTTGTTTAAAAAATTGAACGTTAAATATACAAAATCCAAACTAAATATGCAAGTTAAAACATTATTAATATAAAATATTTCCGCCAAAAAAGAAAGCGGATAGGCTGCTATCAATTATTCTGCGACAATAAGAATCTCCAGGCTATGTTCTATAATTTTATTATCCGAAATTACTGGTTTACACCCTGTTCTATCAGACCACAATTTTATGTGGCGACATCTTGAATATGCCAATAATTGGGGACTAACTGGTTTAATAAAATTCTACTTGATTTTTACGCAAAAATATTTTATGTTAATGGCTTTAATTTTAATGCTATACGAGAAGGAAAAAAAAGCAATGACAAATATCCCCGAAGAATTTATTAAAAAACTGACCCAGCAAATTGGCGATCGTTTTATATTCAGTGACCCGGAAAAATTAGAAGCTTATAATTTCGATGGCACTGATTTTACATTTTTACCTAATTTGGTTGTCGAACCGGAAACAACAGAAGAAGTTTCTAAATTGATGAAGCTGGCAACTGAATACCGTGTACCGGTTATCCCCAGAGGCGCAGCGACAGGTGTTACCGGCGGCGCTTTGGCAATTCACGGTGGAATTATCCTTTCCTTGCTAAGGATGAACAAAATTATCTCAATTGACGAAATTGATATGACAGCAGTAGTTCAACCCGGTGTTATAAATTTTGATCTTCATGAAGCGGTTGAAAAAAAAGGGCTTTATTATCCGCCTGATCCGGCTTCTTATGAAACATCTTCAATCGGTGGAAATATTGCCGAGGATGCCGGTGGTCCCCATTGTTATAAATATGGAACAACCCGGGATTACGTTTTAGGGATGAAAGTTGTATTGCCCGATGGGACAATTATGAACACAGGAGTCCAAACCAGAAAAGGTGTGGTTGGTTTTGATTTGACCAATCTCATCATCGGTTCCGAAGGTACACTGGCTATCGTTACTGAAGCTACGGTGCGCCTCATTCCGCTGCCAGGCAAAATCATTACTTTACTTGCTTTTTTCCCGGACATCCACGCGCTGTCAGCAACGCTTTACGGTATAACAAAAAACAGAATTGTGCCGGCGGCGCTTGAGTTTTTAGACCCCGCCAGTGTAAATACAATTCGGGATCGGATTTCCATTCCTGTTCCAAAAGATGCTTCCACTTTGCTGATCATTGATTTGGATGGTGAATCAGAAGAACTGGACAGACAAATGGTTGATGTCGGTGAAATTTGTCTGGATAATGGCGCCGATGATGTGCTGCTTGCCGATAGCTCCGGGAAACGCCAAGGCTTGTGGGATGTCCGTCGGAAATTGAGAGACTTTATTAAGGAGGGTTCAAAATTTAAGCGGGCGGAAGATGTTACAGTGCCCATCCGTAAAATCCCTGAACTCATTGAAGGCTGCGAAGAAATTGCCCGAAAGTATGAACTGATGAATCACAATTTTGGTCATTTAGGCGACGGGAATGTGCACGTTAATTTAACGCACAAACAAAAAAATGAGCAGGTAATTGGACAGGCAAAATATGCTGCCAAAGAAATTTTTGAATTGACTGTTAAATTGGGTGGCACCATCTCCGGAGAACATGGTATTGGCATTACAAAACAGGAATTTTTAGGTATTGAATTATCACAGCCATCGATTGAACTGCAGAAAAAAATCAAGCAAGCTTTTGATCCGTTGAACATTTTAAACCCGGGAAAAATATTTCCCGGTTCGTAGCGCAAGTTTTTTGCTTGCGCTACGTTTCTTTTGCCGGGATTCATCTGAGGGGAGGGACACGATGAATTTCTGTTGGATGCTGGATACTCGATGCTGATCCTCTCTCATCATAGTTTTCAGTTTAAGGAATTTAGAATTTTTGATTCGTTCTCAATTCTCAACGGAACGTCCGCAGTCTTTTTGGCGGATTCACAATTAATCGTGATAATTTGTTTTTATTGTCAACTTAAAGGCAATTTAATTGAGAATTGTTAATGATCTTATGCTCATTCTCTCTCAAACTGCCGGCAATGCCTCTCTCTCCTTTAGTAGTAACTGTTCAGCGAGCCATGTGAATAATTAACAACACAGAATTTTAAATTGTAGCAGAATATTTTTTTTCGTACCATATCGCCAGAATTGTTTTTAGCTGAATAGTTACCTTTAGTATCAAGCATAGAGCAGCCAGCATCCAGTATCATTTTCACTTCTAATCCAGAATTATTGGTAACTATTCAGCTTGCTCGCAAATGTCATTCTGAGGGAGCTTGCGATCGAAGCATAGTTGTACTTCCTTATTTTTCAAATGTAACTATACAGGAATCTCGACAATTATCATAGAATCTTCTTTTATACTATGAGATTCTTTTAACGAATGGCTAAACAGTTACAAAAAATTACTTCAAAATCAAATTAACACCACCAAGAACTGAAAAATACCTCTCTTTATTAATGAAAGTCCACCTTGCCTGAAAATAGGGGGACATTGCCGGCCCCCTGATACTGCCAAAATCAAGACCAACAATCAGATTGCCTCCAAAATCTAATGGCTCATTTATATCTGCCGCATTCAAATATTGAGCAGCAACACCACCGCCAAAATAAAACATGCCGTTTGGCATTGGTTTAAAAAGAAAATCGCCATTGAACTGCCATCTGCTTGAATCGTTTTTTGTGAAATAGTAGTCTGCGCCGGGAACAAATTTCCAGAGAATACCGATTGGCAACCAAAAATGACCGCCTGCTAAAAGTTGCTCATTTTTAAAGTCGTTTCCCAGGCGAATACCAAGGGCTGCTGTTTGTTTTGCTTTTGGGCGGTATCTTCGTAATCGTCTTGAACGCGGTTGCGCCACCAGCAAGTTTACAAAAAAAAGCGAAATCATTGTCATTGTAATTACAGATAATAATTTTTTCTTCATGGCTGTTCCTCCTGATTTTTTTTAATTGTATTTTTATAAATAGTTATTCTACTATCAGTTCAATCTTTGTTTTTTTCAAAGAAATCTAAAACATTTTTAACCACTAATTACACTAATTACACGAATTTTATTTTCACTAATGACAATAAAATCAATCTTCGGCAGATTTCTATTATTGATTGATTCGCCGAAGGAGAATTAGTGAAAATTAGTGAAATTAGTGGTTTGTTTTTTTTGCAACTTGTCGCGCTATGGCCTAATCTTAAATTAGAGAGCAAAAATAAACACACCATATCTAGAATTAGTTCACACTTGTTAATACAAATCGTGTACCAATTAATATTTTGATGGAGATTCCGAATGGAAATTTTAATTGTTCAGCTTATAATTCTGTATATTGAGAGATACTGTGTTATTGACTACAACATCTTGTGGTTATTTTTAAAATCGAGGTAAATTACTTCAAAATAGCAAGCCAGAAAAATGAGGCTGTTAGCAAATATACTGTTCATATAGGTACACAATTTGTACCTTATTGTACAAATCAATGCTATTTAATTGACTACCATCAATATCAAATCGTGTTTTAAATTAATTAAAAAATAGTTAAAATATACTTGATTTTTTCATTTTAATTATATAAATTTGCCCGAAAAAACGATTATAATTTTCAAATTAATTTGAGGTTCAATGGGTGAGATGAAAATATTAGTAAAAAATGCACGGTTAAGCAGCAAAGAAAAAAAACAAAACATTTTGTTGGATCAACGCTTTATAGCGCTTTTGATTCAGCAGAACTTATTCGTCATTCTTAATTCGACTCAAAACCTCGTATGGTACATTTTACTCTTTCATACCAATTTTTTTGATCAGTTACTGGTGAATTCTCTTAATCCCGGGGAGCATGATGAAGAGAATTGGGATGAGAATGACTTGGATGATGAAGATGAGTGGGAAGATGATGATGATTTGGAAGATGACGATCTCGATTGGGAGCCGGATGATGACGAATTAGATGATGAAGATGAGTGGGATGAAGACGATGGAATAGACATGGAAGATGAAGAAGAGTGGAATTGAGATGATTTAGTTGCTAAACCATGAATTTTTTGTACGATAGACAAAAATTCTTGACTTTGCATAACCAATTAAATTAAGGTCGAGATCAAGAAAAGAACCAATTTTTCTTGTTCTTGATCTTGACCTTTTACTTCAATTAAGTTCCATTTTTAACTTTTTTTCCAGATCCATCTTTTCAATAAATATTTCGTCATCAACCACCAATTTATTTTCCTGGTTTTTACCTTTTTCCATCTTAACTTCATGGCTGCCCTGATCAATGAGCAGGCTAAGCTCTTTGATGATTTGATGACTATCATCAACAGCGACGGGGAATCCGGCTGCCATACCTTCCAGAATAGGCGGAATTTTATTAAATAATGGCAAAAATTGAGATGAAAATTTGATTTTGTTAATTATCAATTGATCAAAAATATCGTTTATAAATTTTACAAATTCCTCAAAATTCTTATTGGAATAAAGTTGAGCTGAACTCATTAATCCTTTGCAAGCATTTTTCAAATTACGAAATGTCTTATTGTCCACCTTGTTCCCTTCAAGGAATTTAATGGATTCTTTTAAAATATTCAAATCACCTTTAATTTCATCTTCAAAAATCTGGTTAAATACGTTTTTTGCTGGCGCACCCATTGATCCATTTTTTGCCGAATTCTTCATATTTTTATTTTTATCTCCGACTGTACTTTTATAGGTTTCTTTATTCTTTTCGGCTATTTTTAATTCATTTTCAGTTGTTTCAGATTCAGGTGATTTATCCGCTAATTGTTGTTGTGAATTTAGCCCGGTAGCGATTACAAATATTTTAATCTTTCCTTTCATGTCTTTATTGATACTGGTGCCCCACAAAATTTTTGCATTACTATCCAATTTTTCAGCGATGGAAACCATTATTTTTTGAGCTTCCCCCATAGACATACTCTCATCACCTTCAATATTGATTAATGTTTTTTGTGCGCCGGCAATATCAATATTTAATAATTGATTATGCGTTGCTTTTTCAATTGCCTCCTGCACTTTTTCATTTGAATCACTTTCACCTATCCCTATCATGGCAATTTCACCATCTTTCATTACTGTTTTAATATCAGCAAAATCAAGATTTATCAATCCTTTATTCGCAACTAAACCTGTCACCGACCTCACAGCATTTACCAATACCTCATCAGTAAACTTAAAAGCGGCGCTTACGGGTAAGTCCGGCACCATGTCCAGAAGACGATCATTGTGAATGACAATAATTGTATCAGAATTCTTTCGCAAACGTTCTAACCCGCTGGTTGCATTTTTTTCTTTTAAAGTGCCCTCATCGGAAAATGGCATTGTTACCACTGAGACTGTGAGCACATTAAGATTTCGCGCAATTTCTGCAATTACCGGGGCAGCGCCTGTCCCTGTTCCACCGCCAAGTCCGCAGGAAATAAAAACCATATCATTTCCCTGCAGCAACGATTTAATCTCCTCCTCACTTTCTTTTGCAGCTTGCTCCCCGATCTGGGGATCACCACCAGCGCCAAGTCCCTTGGTTACATTTTTCCCAATAATTAATTTGCCATCTGCCTTTGTGTGAAGCAAATCTTGTGCATCGGTATTGATAGCAATCGTCTCAATCCCTTCAATTCCAGCGTCTGCCAGCCTGGTGATCGTATTATTTCCAGCGCCTCCGGTACCAATAACTTGTATTTTTGTCCGATGGATATTCAACAGTTCTTCAAGTTCTTCATCAGTTGTTTTTAATTTATGTTGATTAAGATTACTTTTCAAATCAGACATCTGTTTTTCCTTTATAAATATTTCACTGACTATACGATAGAATTTTTCTCTAAAGCTTTGACTGTAAAGCTATAATATTTTTTCAATGAAAATAATATAGCCAATAATTTCGACTCATGTTCTGCATTTTTCTGATCAAATATTTTTAGTAAGAGGATCCCTTCTTTTATTTTTTCTAACATCGTATTCGGCAAATGTTTACCCATTGCTTTCATATTAATACAAATGGACTCGATCAATTCCGGTAAAATAAGAATTTTATTTAACTCACACTTTTTCGTTAAAATTTTTAAAGAAGAACTTGCCAATTCTATGTCTTCCAAATATGTGCTGTCATCATTTTTTTCATCTACATTAGCGATTGCATTTAAAATTACCTGGAAAAACAAATGTGCTTCCCTTGAAAATGTATCAAGGGGATCAGGATTCGGAGCATTATCTTCTGTTTCAATTTTAACCAATCCATTTTTCCCGATTGGAACCTTTTTTGTTTGCTCCGTTGAGTTAGCTTTTATTGATGAGTCAATCTCTTGAATTAAGTCCATTAAGCCTTCGTTTTCGTCACCAGGGATTTCAGATTGGAGAATATCTTTCTTTAATTTTTTTTCAGAGAAATTGACTTCTTTTTTTTCTTCATTTAATTTTGAATTTTCCAACGTCCTTGTTGAAGATTCATCTTCATCTGTTAATTTTTCTTCTTTATTTTTTTCAATTGTATCTTTGAAAACTTGCTCCAGGATTTCATTTTCTAACTGGTTTTTTCCTTTTTCATTAATTCCTAATTGCAATAAAAAATCATCATGTTTTTTGAGAAATTTATTTAACTCTTGAGGCGTATGATGTGAAAAAACAAAATGTTCAATCGCTCTGTTAGCGGCAAGGATCAACTCAATGGCAGGTTGTATTTCTGATTGTACCATTTTTTTGACAGCTTTAATGAGCTGCAAAACTTTTTCCGAAATTATTACTAACTCATAGTTATTATGGAACTTTCCCAGTTCAATTAAAACATTAAAAACATCATAGCATTTTTTGATAAAATCAGGATGGGATGTTTGTTCAGTATCAGCTTCTGCGATGGGTCTTAAGGTGAAACGAATTTCTTCTTCAAAAAATTTTTGAAAAGCGACAACTTCCTCCTGTTGACCCGTAATGAATACCTCAGCCAATATTGATGTTTGATCTATTAATTCAGCTTTCTCCCCTTCTAATAAATAACTATTGGATTCAACTTCATTGATAAAATATTTTCCTAAATTTGTTTCATTACCGTTTGAGTCATCCAGTAATGATTTCAATTTTAGCTTTAAATTCAGGTACGATTGTAAAACGAAACGATTGTTTTTTTTTGAAAAAACCCGGATAAAATCTTCAAGGGTTTTTAATGCTAAATCCTGAATGATATTTTTTGTTTGATTATTATCTAAATCCGGAAGGTTAATTTTTGACAATTGAGATTTAATGCTTTCATAAAAGTTATTAAACTTTTCTGCATTACTAATTTCTTTAAATTCAGTTATCGGGTCGTTCGAATTTATAAGAAACTCGATAAGTTTGGATACGACGGCTGAAGTCGATTTATCAAATTGTTTTTTACCTGGTTCGCCACTTAGAGAGTTTCGTAAACAATAATAGAAATAACTTTCGCGGTGAAAAAATCGTTTAATTAATTCTTCATAAAACTGCTCGTTTTGAGAAATATTATTGTCAAAACTCATTGCTGCCCTCTAATTCCATGAAGGAAATGAACTAAATTCGTAAGCAAACTATAAAATTCCTGCTTGGGTTTGATACTCAGCATATAATTTTAAAATGCTTGGAACATACGTCCTGGTTTCTTCCCATAGCAATGTAAGGTCAGAATCATTTTTTCTCTTTTCTAACCACAATTTAGCCCGTCGTTCACCTCCATTGTAAGCAGCTAATCCACCATCAACTTCATACTGCTGAATCAAAGTAGATAAATACCTACACCCCAATCTAATATTATTAATAGGATTAAACAGTACCTTTTCCGGGGAGGTCCAGAAAACACCCTCTTCTGCTGCTAACTCCTGACCGGTTTCAGGCATGATCTGCATCAATCCTAAAGCGCCAACCGGAGAGACCACATCAAACTTCCAGGTGCGCGCACTTTCGTGAGTTATTGTTGCACAAATCAAATCAACATTCAGGTTAGTATATTTCAAACACATTTCATGGATTTCATTTGCAACTTCCATCTTTTTCTCTGTTGGCATGTCTTTGTTAAAATTATTTATTATGCCAATAACCTTCTGCTTATTATACTGACGTGAATTCGCCAAATCCATAATGCCGCGAACATCTGCCAAATTTGATTCGATTTCCTTCAAATTATTGTCCGGGTTATTTTTAAAATAATAGCGAAATGAAAAACTAACTGTTGAAATAAATATAAAAACAAATAAACCCAATAAATAAATTGATCTAATCACCCTCCGATTCTTCATTTTCTGTCTCATCGTTCTATCCTCCGCAATGGATCAGCTTTCACAGCTGCAATTTCATTAAATAACTCATTCGATCTATATTTTTTGTGTATCTTTAATTCTCCAAATATTTATGAGTTACATTTTTTTTTATGACATGATAAAACCGGTTATAATAGTAACAAATATAAAGCCAGACTTTATGATAAAATTAATATTTTTTATTTCCTGTTTTTTATAGTTATTTCCACCCACGAATAAGCAATTGATAATTTTCGAGTTAAGCGATTTTCTTGTTTTGTGTTTTTTTTAAATATGAAGAAATTTTCATTTGTATTTTTTAGATAATTTCTTTTTCATCAAAGATATTCTATCGCATAATTTCATGTTGTATGGCAAAATTCGGGTTCTTGATTGATATTATTAAAATTACAGCGAATAATTTGCTGCAAATTTGAATTCCGGTTTTGCCTAATTTTGATTCAATTGTTTTGGACTGATTCAATATTCAGGATAATCGTTGCCGGTTGCTGGATACCGCGATCCCTTCCAACATCGAGAATCAAGCGGGACGTCCGCCATCCTGTTAGTCCGCCGTCTTTTTGGAGGATTTTTGGGCGGATATCCGGCATCGTATCAAATTCGTAAACGTTCACCAAGTGTCAGTGAAGATAAGACTGAAAAATCCCAACGGATGAGCAGCCAACGGATACAAATTAGAGCTTTTAATAAGCCTAAAAGATTGTCTTCATTTCGTGTCTGATAGTGTTTTCGTTCAGTTACTCCTTATTTGGAGTCATTCTTAAAAAATTCCAAATTCACCGGTAGCTAAAATCCGTTGGCAGCTCATCCGTTGGGTGTAATTTTTCTTTTTCAACTGCACGATCTCATCCATTTTTGTTTAACAGGCGAACGGTTACTACAATCTTTAAAATGTATAATCTATCAACTTTGTTTTTTGGGTATGAATTTTTTTTCCGGAGAGTGTGCCTCAGGAGTGCAGAGAAAAAACATTTATCATTTTTTACGGGTTATCTGGGCTGGGTATTTGTGAGCCGAATAAAAATCCCGGTTAGTTGTTTAAACAGCTAATTGCTTATCCTGAATCAACATCTTCCAACCATAATAAATTGTTTTTTGAACCGGTTCATTACTTAAAACAACATTGTAATTTATTTTTTTCCAGTTCAACACATTTATCAGCGCCAATTCTCCTTCAAATTCATCTGTTTTAGCATGAATTATTTCACCACCCTGAAAATGCAGGACACCTGATTTATTGACATTTTTTACTGTAACAAATCCATTAAACTTCTTTTGGAAATTCTTTTTTATTAATTCATCCAAAGTCAATTTTTCTTTTTTACTTCTTTTTTTAATTGATCTTTTCCGAAGTATATTACTGATCGTTTTTTTAAATTCCACCATTTCAAATGGCTTTTCAAAATAATAAATCCCGGTATTTGGATTTGCTAAATTCTTTATTTCCGGTTTATTTAAAGATGACATAATAATAACCGGCACCTCCGGATTGTGTTTTTTAACATAATCCAACAAAACCAAACCATTCGTACCAGGCATTTGAATATCGGAAATGACCAGGTTAAACTGAAGACGTTTGAGAACACTCAAAGCTTCTTCGCCCGAATTCAGTGAATAGAATTTATAATCTTTGTACTGTTTTTGTAAATTTTTGGTTATACCCCACGTCAAACTCTCTTCGTCGTCAACCACCAATATTCTTTTTTCCCCTTGTTTCATCCTAACTCCCCGCTGTTAAAATCAAGTTGCCTTACTCTTATTTACGCAAATATTATGCCAATTGACTGTTTTATAAGGCGCTATCTATTTTGCAATATTTATATTATATATTATTAATATGTTAACCCATGTTTCAAAAATTTAACATATTAAAATTCATTTCAAAAGTAAGGATTAATTTTTTTATAAGTGGTGATAAAAAATCAAAAAAACAATTTTGAAAAATAACTGGAGGGTTTTTGGTCATTGGAGATTGAAAATCGTCCTTATTATTTACACGTAACTAAAACAAAAAGAACTCGTAAACATTTGTTACATCAATAATTTTTAAAACTCAAGGAGAAAATATTATGGCGGAAAATAACCAGGCAAAAATGAAGCAGAATGTAAATAGTGCAACTAATGAAATCAATCTCGGTAAATGGATCAATGAATCCTGGGATTTTGTTATGGCTAATTTTACTGAATTGATGATTATTAGTCTAATTTATGTCATTATCGTTTTGGTGGCATCTTCAACAGTGGTGATTAAATTCATTCTTTCCGGGCCTTTGTCTGTTGGTATTTTTTATGTGATTTTCAATAAAATGCGCGGCCAATCAATTAACATTGGTGATATTTCCAAAGGGTTCAATTTTTTTGTTGCAGCAGTGTTAGCAGATATTTTGATCACCGTATTTGTTTCAATCGGTTTCTTTTTTCTTATTATCCCGGGAATTGTTATTTCAGCGCTTTATATGTTTGCATTCCCATTAATCCTTGAAAAAAACATGGACTTCTGGGAAGCAATGGAAACCAGCCGGAAAGTTGTGACAAAAAATATTTTTGAACTAAGCGTGTTTATGCTGGTACTTTATATTTTTATGGTCATAGGTGTATTGTTATTATTTGTGGGTTTTCTCGTGGCGCTGCCAATTACTTTTGCTGCGGTTGCACTCGCATATAAAGATATTTTTGGGTTGGAGGAAAATGCTGCTGGTTAATTTATAATGAGTTTAATAAATTTATAACAAGGGGCTGTATCAAAAGCCAAACTACCTGTCATTCCCGCGAAAGCAGGAATCCATAAGTTATTATTTTTAATGGATACCCGCACCAAAGACACTGTTTGCAGTCACTTTCGCAGGTATGATATAAATGGATCTTTTCTATACTTCTGATACAGCCCCTCGTTTTTATTTAATCCATCATCAGCACTTCTTCAACTCGTTCCAAAGCCCAATCTATTTCTTCCTTTGTAATCACCAGTGGTGGAGCTAAACGAATAATATTCCAGTGAGTCTCTTTTGCCAGCACACCCTTTTCCATCAACGCTTCGCAAAATCTTCGCGCGCCACCAGCATCTTTTTTTAGAACAATTCCAATCCACAATCCTTTCCGCGATAAAAATCGACATGAGGACTTTCTATTTTATGCAATTGTTCCATGAGATAATCGCCCAGTTCTTCAGCGCGTTCACACAATTTTTCATCAACAATGACTTTTAACGATTCCCTGGCAACAGCACATGCCAATGGATTTCCTCCATAAGTTGAGCCGTGATCTCCCGGTTCAAACACATCCATCACTTCTTTTGATGCAAGCACAGCCGATACAGGGTACATTCCACCGGAGAGCGCTTTGCCAATTGTAACAACATCAGCTTCGACATTTTCATGTTCGGATGAGAACATTTTCCCGGTTCTACCCAATCCACTTTGAATTTCATCCGCAATAAAAAGAACATTATTTTTTTCACAAATTTCTTTAGCTTTTTTAAGATAACCTGCCGGTGGTACAACAACGCCGCCTTCGCCCTGAATTGGTTCCACCAAAAAAGCTGCCGTGTTGGGAGTAATTGCTTTCTCCAGCGATTGGGCATCACCAAAGGGGATCATCTTAAATCCCGGGGTTAAAGGACCAAAACCATCTTTATACTGCTTTTCCGGAGAAAAAGTAACGATCGAGATTGTCCTGCCGTGAAAATTCCCATCACAAGTAATAATTTCCGCTTTGTCATTCTCAACACCCTTGACCTGGTATGCCCATTTACGAGCAGCTTTCAAAGCTGTTTCAACTGCTTCAGCACCTGAATTCATGGGCAGCACTACTTCGTATCCGGTCAATTCACATAATTCTTTTGCCAACAGTGGCCATTGGTCATTTCTAAAGGCGCGTGAAGTAAGCGCTAATTTTTCTGCTTGTTCTTTCATAACATTAACAATCCGCGGATGACAATGTCCCTGGTTCACCGCAGAATACGCTGCTAAAAAATCCATATATTTATTGCTTTCAACATCTTCGAGCCACACACCATGTCCTTTGGAAATAACAACGTCAAGAGGTTTATAATTATGGGCTCCGTACCGATCTTCTGTTTCAATGTAGTTCTTACTGTTCATTAAATTTGCCTCCAATAATTTATTCTAACTTCTTTATATCTTTTTTAATCATTTTATAATCATCAAATGTTTTAAACAGGATTTCATTTTTATAAAAAAACGCCAATGCTTCTTTAATGCGATTGTCCGATTTTGTGTCTTTTGCTAATTGAATCAGGTTCTTTGCTAATAAATAGGTTGCTTGTTTTTTATTAACCGATTCCGGGTGGTCTTCTAAATAAGTTTTTAAAAGTTTTATTTTTTCTTCTGTTTTTGTTTTTGAATTCAACTCTTTTAAAATATTAACGAAAGGATCATCTTTGGAAATTGAATTGTTTTCTCTAATTGATGTGGGCTGATATTCAAACGGTTTTGTTTTTTTCATCTTTTCTGCCGGAGTAAATACCTTTGAACCTGCCGGAACGGCAGGTGGCTGTATCGCCATCTCTTTTTGTTGAGTTTTTATCTCGCCTAACTTTTCCACTTTTTCCGTATTTTGATTTTTGATATCAATGGATTTGCTTTGGACAGCCATATCAAAACGGTTATTTTCATTTTCAACCGCTAAATTTGATGGTGCTATTTCTTGTTCGCCAACAATTTTACTTTCTTCATTTTGTGTATTCTTTCCTGATATTTTTTTTGTTTGAGCTGTACTTTTTGATAGCTCAATTCCTCTATTAGTTTTTTGAAAAGTCGATGGTCTGATATTTTTATTTGCTTTTAATCCTGATCGATTGTCAGCGGTTTTCAAAAAAGATTTTTGTCCGGCGCCTTTCTGTTCACCATTTTGTTTAGTTGTTGCTTCGAATAATTTTTTTTCATCATCGTTTAAAAAAACTTCTTCTTTGAATTCAGTCAGCGGTTCTTTTATTTTTTTTGTCTGAGGTTCAGCACTGCTGGATTCAATCTCATCCATTTCCATTGGTAAATTATATTTGCCCTGGTTAAAAAAAGATATTTTTACAAAAAAGATTAAAATTACTGTTGCCGCTGCTAATCCAACGATGCGATAATTTATTCTTTCCAGCAAAAAGAAGTTTCCGACTTTAACTTTTACACTTGCCCATAAATACTGTTTTGCTTCTGCTGGACGAATTTTGTTCATAATATTAGAAGTCAATTTTTTCCAGTATTCTGAGCCAGGTTCATCATAAATTTCTGCTTTGCCAACCGAGTTTAAAATTTGCAATCTCTCCAATTCTTTTTGGCAAGCAGCACATTGTAATAGATGATCTTCAACATTCTTTCGTTCTATATCTTTTATTTCATTATCTATCACCAAAGATAATTTGTTTTTTATATTTTCGCACTTCATTATGATATTCCTAAACTTCTTTTGATTCTAAGTATGGTTTGAGTAATTCTTTTAACTTTTCCCTAGCGCGAGACAGACGGGACATAACAGTACCAATACTGACTTCCAACTGCTCGCTTATTTCCTGGTAGCTCAACTCTTCGGACGTTCTCAATATAAAAACAACTCTTTGGTCTAAAGGCAACATTTCCAAAGCCAGTTTTATTTGTTGTTTGTATTCACGGTGAATTATCTTTTTCAAAGAATTGTCATTTTGAGATGAAAATACATCTTGATTTTCCGATCGGTTAAAAGTCTCCTTGTAACGTCGATTTTTTTCAATAAAGTTTAGTGTCGTATTAATTGTTATTCGATGAAGCCATGGATAAAAAGAGTACTTTTCATCAAACCGCTCTAAATTCCTGTATGCCTTTACAAAAGTATCCTGGACAATATCATTGGTATCGTCATGATTTAAAACCATCTTCCGGGCTAAACCATAAATCGCTTTCTGATATTTTACGACAAGCGTTTCAAAAGCTTTTTGATTGCCCTTTTTAGCTTTCCGAACCAGCCGCAGGTCTTCTTTGTCAGTTTGATTGATTTTGTTTTTTTTCATGCCTACACTAAACATACAGATGAAAATAAGTTTTATTCCCCAAATGGAAAATAAGAAAAATATTTTTTAGTGTCAACAATAAATATAATTTGACATATTGAGTTTTAATTTATATATTTTGGAGGAATTTATATTGAATCTTCAGATTTAAAAATTTGACAAAATTATGACACTTTATATTTTATATCTTTGTAAATTGTTTCAAAAAATGAATCTTTTTATTTTTATAATAATCGAATGGCAAAACTAATCAAAAAACCTATCTCCAATTTAACTATCCTTTTCTTGTTTTCTATCCTCATTCCCGGATTTATTTTGGCATATTTTAGCATCCAGACCATTGCCAATCAAAAAGAACTCACTGAAAAAAAATTGTTAGAAGATCAAAATCAATCCGCCAAAGAATTTGCCGAATACTTTGAACAGAACCTGCAAAATTGTGCAGATGAATTTTTTCAAAACGCAGATAGTCTATATGACAAAACTTGTGAGGCTTTTTCATCAATAAACACAATGGCGTTTGTTTCTCAAGCATTTATTATCGATAATAGAGGACAATTTATTTATCCACACTATTCTTTAAGCACAACCTTAAAACCAAAACATGGCAAATCTTCAGAATTTTCTCAACTAATTTCAAAAGCAGAAAAATTTGAATTCGCCGAATCCAATTTAAAAGCCGCGACACAACTCTATCAGGATGCTATAAAAATTTCAAAGAATAAGACTGAAGGTGCTACAGCAATAAATGGATTGGCACGTGTTTATGTCAAACGCAATTTTAAAAATCAAGCGCTTAATTACTATAGAATTCTTGCCGCACGATACGGCTCTATTATTGATAACACTAACTTGCCATTTGCATATTACTCAATGCATCAAATGATCCAGATGTCATTTTCACGTAACACGAATCAACTCGCAACCGATATTGATAATATTCTGTCTTTAATTATTAAGGGACAAATTGTTCTTTCGGACAACACTGCTTTTTTGCTTCACGAAATTGAACAGTGGTTGGAAAACCAAAAAGAAATTTCAACAAACCTTTCTCAAAGGTTATCTCAAAAAATTTCCTCAATCCAAAAATTGCTCTTTTTTGTCCAATATGAAGGAATTTTATTACAACAGAATTTACAAAATAGATACCACTCAACAGCCATTCCCAGGCTGGGTCAATTTTTAGCAATTACTGGTAAGAGTGAAAATAAACCTGTGCTGCTTATATTTAAGCCCACATCAGATAATTTCGGATTTTTAGGATTTCAAGTTGATTTAATCAAATTAAAAGAACAAACATTAAATTTTTCGTTCAAACAAAATTATTCTTTCACCCCGAATATTGAAATCATTCCAGGATCAAAAGTAAATCAAATGGCGCTTGAACCATTCTGTACGATCAAAGAATTGAGCCCATTGGTTCCCTGGTGGAGAATTTGTATTCTTCCTCAGAACACAGAAATTGTGAACAAGTACATTTCAAGGCGCCGCTTGATTTATGGTATTACCCTTACATTTTTGATTACTGGTATGTTTTTAGGTGTTGTGCTTGTTTTAAGAGACGTCTCTCGAGAGCAGCGCCTTGTTCAACTGCGGTCTGATTTTGTTTCCAATGTATCTCATGAACTTAAAACGCCTCTTACTTCTATTCGTATGTTTGCCGAGACAATGCTTTTAGGACGAGTTAAAAAGAAAAGCGAACAGCAGGAATATCTTTCGATTATTGTAAATGAAACAGAGAGGCTAACCCGATTAATCAATACGGTTTTGGATTTTTCAAAAATTGAGAAAGGTAAAAAACAATATTTTTCACATCCAGCAAACATTTCTCAAGTGATACATTCTGCAATTGATACGATGGAGCAATCTATTAAAGAAAAAGGATTCACATTGTTGTGTGATATTGAAACAAATGTGAAAACTGTAGCAGATTCCGATGCAATAGAGCAAGCAGTGCTTAATCTTTTGAGCAATGCTATTAAGTATTCTAATAACAAAAAAGAGATCTCTGTTAAATTGTGGGCAGAAAATGAGTCAATCTTTATTGAAGTTGTTGACAAAGGGATCGGCATTCCAGAATCTGAAAAAAAACGAATTTTTGATAAATTTTATCGAGCGCATATTGGACACAAGAAGGATACTGGCGGCGCAGGTTTGGGCTTGACGGTGGTGAAGCATATCGTTGACGCTCATCAAGGAAAAATTGAATTGGAAAGCAGGGTCGGTGAAGGGAGCAAATTTACTATTATAATGCCTCAAATCCGAAACAACAACGAGGGGAATAAGTGAAAACAATTTTAGTGGTTGAAGATGACATAGCAATTTTACGCGGCTTACGAGACAATTTAAAATTCGAAGGTTACAAGGTGATTGAGGCTACGGAGGGGAATAAAGGTTTGCAATTAGCGCTGAACGAGAATATAGATTTGATTCTTTTGGATATAATGCTGCCAGGCTTAAACGGATATGATATTTGCCGAAAAGTTAAACAACAAAAACCAGAGCTTCCGATTATAATGCTCACTGCCAGAGGCCAGGAAGTTGACAAAGTAGCTGGTCTGGACCTGGGAGCAGATGATTACGTCTCCAAACCATTCAGCGTTCCCGAACTTTTGGCGCGAATACGGGCAGTGTTACGCAGATACAATAAAAAAGAAAGAGATGTTGATCAATTCTCCTTTGGTGAAATCACACTGGATTTTAAAAAGTATGAGGCAACTGTTAAAGAAAAAAAAGTAAACCTGTCTGCCAGAGAATTTGAAATCATGAAATATTTTATTAACCATGCTAATGAAGTTGTACATCGCCATGATCTATTAGACCAGGTCTGGGGTTACGAAACATTTCCCACTACACGTACCGTGGATAATTATATTCTCAATCTGCGCAAAAAATTTGAAACTGATCCAGCCAAGCCAAAGCACATTTTAGGTGTGCATGGAGTTGGTTATAAATTTGAGCCTTAAATTCAGGGGGTGAGATAGAAAAATTAAAAATCAAAAGATTGTTTAGCACCTTCTTTAAATTTTAAATGATTCATTCCTGGATGTTGTCTCACCTCCCTGAAATTTTTTTGACAACTTTTTGACAAACCTTAAGCCGAAACATGACAATACGATTTTAGAATTTGTTATCTTTAAGATGTAAAATTAAATGTTTTGGTTTTTTCATTTAATGGGAGGATCTCACAATGTCTAAATCACATATTTCAATTTTTATTGTAATAACGTTATTACTTTTCTCAATATTAACTTTATTTGCTCAAACCCAATCCCAACTCTTCCAACAAGCCCTGCTAAAAGAAAATGGCGAGGGAGATTTAAAGGCGGCGGTGACGATTTATCAGAAAATTGTAGATGACACAAATGCCGATCGTTCAGTTCGGGCAAAGGCGCAGTTGCATATTGGCATGTGTTGGGAGAAGATGGGTAGGCAGGAAGCAAAAGAAGCTTATCAAAAAGTCATGAGCGATTTTAATGATCAACAAACCACCGTACAACAAGCAAAAGCTCGATTACAAAATTTAGAAAAGAATCAAAATGACAAACCTGTTAAACCAAGCTACCAAAAAGTTATTGAGGCAGAGTCGCCTATTATATCTGCAGATAGTTCACCGAATGGCAAATTTATTGCTTTTCAAACCCGGCAAGATAGCATTTCGACACTCTCTATTTTCAATGTTGTTTCTAAAGAAATAAGCCACATTCAGCAGCCAGCCGGCATTAGCATCACCGGATTTAAATGGAGTCCGAAAGGGGATTATATTGCTTTTCGTGGAGAAGTTGAAGGAAATTCTCAAAAGGGTTTATGGATAATTCCTATAAATCAGAACACGGGAGAAAAGAAAGGCAAAGCCATACTTTTAATTGATAATGCCCACATTACTGACTTTGATTGGAATAGCAATGGCGAAGAAATTTGCTTTGTAAAAAGTGAACAGAATAATTATAGTTTAAATACCATCAGACTAGCCGACAGAAAAATCACTCCAATATTGGAAAATTTTAAAAAATTAATGTTAAATCCAATCTGGTCATTTGACAAAAATGTTATATATTATTCAGCAAAGGGGACTTCAGGCAATCAAAGTTGGGATATTTTTCGTTTAACGATTGATACAAAAGAGACCAAACAAATTATTGAATCCAATTATTTATACGATATTGCCCAGGATTCAAAACTAATTGCTACCAGAGTGATAAAACCAGGCGAGCCCTTAATTCGAATAGCCTCAATTTCAGGAGGTGTTTCACAAGAGTTTGTATTAAGAAAAGAATTTTCACACTCAGTTTATGCATCATTTCTTCCTGACGGAAAAAAACTTCTAATGCCTTCAAAAAGACGTGATGCAGTTATAAAAAAAGTTAATCTTAAAAATAAAACAATTTCAAATGTATCCCCCGAAGATGGCTATTATAGCGATCCGCTTGTTTCATCAGATGGAAAATTCCTTGTATATGTGGAAACTGGAGAAGGCGGGGATATTTTTCATCTGCTCAATATAAAAGATGGTTCTTTAAAAATGATTCCTACGGATGATTTGATTTGGCTCCATTCGTGGTCACCAAATTTAAAATATTTAGCTTACACTGATATCGCAAAGAAAGAAATAAAAATATTTAATTTAGAATCCAATTCTGCATTTACAATTCAAAAATATCAAGGTGAATTAACCGGAGACATTAATTGGTCAAAGGATAGCAAATTAATGTCATACGTCATTAAAAGCGATGATTATAAACTATTCGTATCTGATTTGAATGCTATTAAAAAAGAAATATTTGGTAGTAATAACTTCATCTCTTCTGCGGAATGGTTCTCTGATAATGATCGACTTGTATTTGCAACAGAAGAAAACGAGAAGTCAAGAGTTTTTGTTTATTCAAATATCAAGGATCAAAGAAAAGTTTTGCTTGAAACGGATTTAGAAATTATCTCCCTCCAAATATCTCCTGATGAAAATTGGATAGCATTTTATCGCAAACAACCTGGACAATATGAAGGACAAATCTATCTCACTTCACTTACAGGCGAAGACACAAAATTAATTGGTCCTTCCAATCCGAGAATGATTGAGAAATTTGTGTGGTTACCCGACAAAAACTCCATTGTGATTAACGCTTGGAATTCCTCTTACAGTAAAACTGATATTTATTTATTATCGGTGAATGGATCAGATGAAAACCATTTAACAAATGAAGATAATTCTATAAAATATGGATTATCTCTTTCTCCTGATGGGAAAGAAGCATATTATTGGGAGCAAGTTGACCTTGGCGGAGTACTCTGGGAGGTAGATATTTCTGAAGCGATTGAAAAATTGAAATAAATTAAATTTCCTTTAAAAAGTTGGAGGTGCATCATGAAAACAAAATTAATTTTAAGTCTAATTATATCTCTTGTTTTTGTTTCGCTCTGCTTCGCCCAAACCCCATCACAACTATTCCAGCAAGCCCTACTCAAAGAAAACGGGGAGGGAGATTTGAAGGCGGCGGTGGAGATTTATGAAAAAATTGTAGGAGATACTGAAGCAGATCGTTCTCTCCGTGCGAAGGCGTTGCTGCACGTTGGTATCTGTTGGGAAAAAATGGGGAAGGAAACTGCTGAAAAAACCTATAAAAGGATAATATCTGAATTTGCAGATCAAGCAGGTTCTGTCATTGAAGCAAAAACACGATTGTCAAATCTTCAACAAAATGATCATGAAAGGTCTGCAGGATTATCGTTAACCAAAGTTTGGTCTAAATTTGGAATTGTGCCTAAAAATTTACGCAGTATTTCGCCGGATGGTAAATTTATCTCAGCTACCCATCAAAGTAATGGTTTTTGTCTTGTTGACCTGGATGCAAAAAAAATAAAATATCTAACAGATTACAAAGAGCGGGAAAAAGAACTGTATGAGAAAAATCCATCACAAGCTAAAATTGATTCTTTTTACAATTCTGAAAAATTGGCTGCCGGTTCTGCCTGGTCTAAAGATGGAAAGAGATTTGTTTATACGTGGTGTAATTGGAGCGGAAAAGATTCTGAACTGCGAATCATGACAGTAGATGGAAAAATCGAAAAAACTTTTTCAGTATTTAAGAATATGACTTGGCCGATTGTAGAAGATTGGGCAAGTGATGGTGAAAATGTGTTATTAACAGCTATGACCGAAGAAGGTGAATCTTCTCTTATAACTTTCAATTTATTGAATCAAACCATTAAATTTTTGAAAAAGATTGATCAAAAAGAAGTTTATATGCATGCTCGTTTTTCGCCGGATGGTCAATTCGTTGCTTATGATGTTCCCTCTGCAAATCACAATGGTAAAAAAGACATTTATCTTCTTGATGTTAAAAACAAGCGTGAAACTTTATTGATTCAAAATACCGGTGACGATCAGCTTTTAGGCTGGATGCCCAAAGGCGGTCGCATTCTTTTTGCTAGCGATCGGTCCGGAAGTTTTGATGCCTGGAGTATTAAAGTGAAGGAGGGACTGCCTGATGGAGAGCCGGTTTTTGTGAAAAAGGATGTTGGGAAAATTTATCCTTTGGGTATTTCAAAGAGAGGAACCTTTTATTATGCCTATGAATTTAAAGCTGTTGATGTTTATTTAACCCATCTTTCTGAAGATGGTAAGAAAATAGATAAAGATCCGGTACGGATAGCAGATCGGTACATCGGTACCAATCGTATTCCATCATGGTCTCCGGATGGCACAAAAATCGCTTATCTTTCAAAAAGGGGTTTACAACGGGATGATCTTCTTATTGTTATTCATACTATCAAGACAAAAAAAAGGAAAAAATACCAACTAAAATTTAAAGAGTTGCAATCTATTAATTGGAGTTTGGACGGTAAGTTTTTGTTGTTAACTGGGATAGATGGGAATGAACAAGCAGGAATTTTTCAGTTTAACTTGACAAGCGGTAAAATCCAATCGCTTTATATTTTTCCTGAAAAAGAATTAAAAACAAGTTGGGCTGCGCAACTGCCAGGAGGCAATAAAATAATTTTTGTTCATCGTCCTTCAAGCATCGACCCATAATCTAAAATCATGCTTTTAGATCTTGTCTCTAAACAAGTAAAAGAGATAGATCGTGTAAGTTCCTGGCCACTTAATGAAATATTAACTCCTGATAAACAATATCTCACATTTCGTGGCTGGAGAGAAAATATGGAAACTATTTTTTTGTTGCCTGTAGAGGGTGGAAAACGCCGCAGTGTTGTAAAATTTAAGGATCAATATATGGCATCTTTTGCATGGTCGCCTGATGCTAAGAAACTATATTTTGCCCGGGGTACATTCCAGGATGGATCAACAAGTCTTTGGTTCAAGGATCTCGAGACTGAGGAAATGATTGATCTTGGATTAAAAATAAGTTTTATGCGGGAATTACAATTACATCCAGATGGTCAAACATTGGTTTTTCAGGCAGCGGAAGTGAATTTTGAAATATGGGCAATGGAGGATTTTTGAAAAATTACAAGTATTATTAACCAAACACAGGAGGTAATCATGAAGTTAATTGCCAACCAATCGTTAATTTTTGTAATTGGAGTTCTATTTATTCTAAGTTGCAGTAAAGAACAACCATATTCTCCTACTCATAATGATGAGTTAAATTTAACAAATAACGTATTAAAAAAGAAATATAGTGGGTTGTGTATTTTTGGACCTGAAACATTTACGGTCCCACAAGAAAAATCAAAAACCAAAAAAAGGATCACAAGATTATTTGAAGTAAATGATCTAAACGGGGCATTCATATTTCGTCTAGTAAATGGCGATGGTGAAGGTTTACAATTTGTGAAAAATGCAGATATTAGGCTCAACAAAAAAAGAGTTGAAAATGATCATTGGATTTATTTAGACGAACAGGGGACAAAATCAAGACCGAGATTTCCAAATGGTCGCAAAGGTTCTGGGTATGAATATGCAAAGTATCTTGATGTCGATTTAGATTTTATCGTTGAATCAACAAACGAGCTGCAAGTTGAACTGGATGGAAAAGAAGGTTGTTATGTAACTTTAGAAATAATCTTTCAGCCTTTTCCTTTGACGATCATTGATGAGAACTTTGATTCTCACCCAGAAGGTCCCCTTCCTAAGAAATTACCTCTAACAATAAACGGAAAATGGCAAATAAAAGATGGAGCTCCTGAAATTAATTTTCAAGCTGTAATTAATAATTCAGATATTTCACCTCCTTCCGGTTCACACTGTTACGAAATGTCAAAAAATTCAATTGATCTTACCAAAGGATTACATATGGCTGCTTGGGAAGCATGGTTAATGGGAAGAAAAGGTTATCAAGAAGTTAAGATTAAACCGATGCAAACAAATTGTTTTATTCATATATCGAATATCGGCCAATGGTCTCATATGGGGCGAGTTTTTTTTGATACAAATGGAAAAATAAAAGTTGATAACGGCAAAGGAAATCCAACTTATCTTTGTGATTACCAAGAAAATGTTTGGTATCAGATAAAAATGATTTTTGACGCTATTACAGATACTTATTTGGTATTAATAAATGGAAATCCTTATGGACCTTTTACTTGTCATGAAACGGATGCTTATTACTTTCATGGGCATTTATGGATAGGTATTCCCTGGCAACGAGGAACAGCATATATTGATGATATGAAAGTCGTTTTTGAAGAGGCTGTTGTATGGCAAGAATGGATGGATGAAAATGGTCCTGGATGAAAATAATTAAAGGATTGAGATATTTTTTTCCAAAAGGTCAATTAAGTGAGAGATTATCCCTTATCTATCTAATAAAACATTCATTGCATCGATTCCATACAATTCCATTATTCCTGTTTCAAATTTAAGCAATCTTTTTGCCCATCCGCTGGCGGATAAATTCACTGTTTAAAGCCTATTATTATCGTGAAACAGCAACCCCAATGTGTGAATCAGCCATGCCATAATACATGAACCATTTTCCCTTAAAAAATGTGAGACCTTCCACGAAAACCACATTAGCTACCTGTCCTGTTATTTCACTTATTTCCTGCGGATGAAAAAATGGAGCGGTACACCGGTATAATAATTTATTAGGGTCTTGCTTGGAAAAATAGGCATAACCGGTTCTGTAAATCCGACCTTTCTCTGTTCTCTCCGCTCCATTATAAATCACTAAAATTCCTTGATCCGTTATAATTGGCGTGGGACCGCTTTCTGTTACATTGCTGTCAAACATATTGGGACGTAACGGCAATATATGATCTTCCCGAACCAGTTCCCAGTTCAACAGGTCAGGAGAAGAAGCTAACCAGACTCCATGCTCACCGAAAAACATATAATATTTTCCATTAATTTTTTCAGGAACAATTACCCCGGCTTTGGTCCATTTTAATTCTGGAAATAGGGGACCATGTTTCGTCCAGTTATATAAATCTTTTGAAGATGCCAAACATAAGCGTGCGGTTTTTCCGTCATAAGCAGTGTAGGTTAAATAGAATGTATCCTCGATTTTCACTACCCTGGGATCTTCCAACCGCCAGGTTTTTCGTATGGTTCAGACGGTTCTAAAACAGGTTTTTCCTCCCTCTTAAAATGGATGCCATCTTCACTCCAGGCTAATCCAATTCTTGAAGTCCCATTCCAGATTCCGATACCTGTGCTATCTTCAGCCCGATACAACAGGGCAATTTTTCCGTCCACTTCGATTGAGGAGGGATTAAACAGGTCTTTCGCTTCCCAGGATAAACTTGAAGGAGATAGGATAGGATTTTCTGGCGCTCTCTCAATTTTCTCAAAAGGTAAATTAAACCTGGTTTCAATGTTTTGAGATGAATTGGAACAGCTAATAAAAATTATCAACAACAAAAATAGCTTTAAATATCTCATTTTTTCATCCTTATTAAATTTTTATTTAATAGATATTTTGAATTTAAAGTAAAATTTTTCGTATCCACTCAATATTTAATTATAATTTGTGAGCATGTCTTTTTGTTATAAGTTCGCCATAATGTTCGCAGAATAATTTATAGCAGAATTATTCTGCTATAAATCATTCTGCGAAAAAATTTTCTTTACATATACTAATCACAAGGTGATTTCAATTATAATTCATTTCGGAGTACGGCGCCTTTATGCGCCGCCACAATCCATAAAGGGATTGTATTCCGAAAGCATAAATCTCAAAACCACTTTGGTTTGAGTATAGGAATATATAAGATTGACGTATTTTCCATATTTTATTAAGCCTATACAGATTGTTAATACCCAAACTTCAAAATTTGTAACCGTTCAGCCTGGTCGTAAAAGTCATTCTGAGGGAGCTTGCGACCGAAGAATCTCATAAATTTACCTACAATTGATTTTTATAATACGAGATTCTTCACTTCCCATCATCCCCAATCCCTTCCCTCGTTCAGAATGACATTCATTAGACGAATGGCTGAACTATTACCAAAATTTTAAAAACAATTAGTATAATTCGTGTAATTAGTGGTTCAATTTCATTTAAAACAACTTTGGAATCAACCAACTGATAACAATCATAAAAAAGAAATATCCAACTAAAATTAAATACTTTGGAATCCAGGCTTTTTCCCCTTCTAATAAATTCGTATTCCATATAATGTATTTACCGACTTTACTATCTTCTGGCGGAGTGTCAAAAAAACTTGCCAGACAAGCAATAATTACACTGACTAAAAACCCAAAGCAATTCCACCACAACCAAAAAATTTCCTGAAACCATAAATGCAACACCAGGTTGAAAAAAACTCCGGCGACAATTCCGGTAAAAGCGCCTTTTGCCGTTACTCTCTTAAAGGCAACCCCTAATATGAAGGCTGCTAATATAGGCCCATAAAATGCTGAACCCACAATGCCGATTGATTCGATGACCGTGTCTGATATGTCTCCTACATAGAATGCCAATAGTGTAACAATAACACCCCAAATTACCGTACTAATCTTACTCATACGCAAAAATGAGATTTTAAGCTTTTTCTTTTTTAGGAATAAGGGTGCAATAAAATCTTTCATCGAGGCTGCGCTTAAAGAATTTATAGCTGAATCGAGCGAAGACATTGCAGCAGCCAGTACCGCAACAAATATCAGCGCCTTAAATCCGTGCAGGATATTATTCATAATAAAAACGGGTACCCCAGCGCACTAAAGTGCAGGCGAAGGCTGAGGCAAAGGCGAAGGAAAAAATCTTAAACCTTTAATCTTCTACCTTGCTCCGCCTTAGCCTTCGCCTCAGCCTTTTCGTTGTAATAGTAATTGATCTTTATTAAAA
>JADHVV010000143.1 GCA_016783825.1 Candidatus Zhuqueibacterota bacterium
ATGCGGTTACACCTATTACTCTACCTTTGCCAGAAACTGGTAATGTCGAAATCAGCGCGTATTTGCTTGGTGATGTTACACTGAAGTGGGGAGAAGGTCCTGGTTTATCAAGCACAGGATATGGCACGACGAACAATCTTTCAAAGGAAATACCAACAACTGATTTTTCGTTAAGTCTTGGTGATGTTGAAGGAGTATCCGATGGAGATATACTTGTTCCACTTTCCATCCAGACCAACCAGCTGCTTGCAAACACATTGATCTTCAGCGTAGAATATGATGCAAATCAACTGAAATACCTGTCCACCAATAAAACTGATTTGTCTGAAAATTTCATGCTGGCAGCAAACGGAAGCGAACCCGGGAAAATACATATTGCAATGGCTGATGTTAATGGTGTGGAAAACAGTGGAGATATTTTACGTTTCGTTTTTAAGTTCGCTGAAAAATCTTCAAACGAAAATACTGAATTATTTATCAGTCGAGCTTTTATAAATGACTTAACAATTATTAATCTTGATGATTCACGAATGTCATTTGCGGAATCAGCTCTGGAATTACCGAAAACATTTCAGCTAAATCAGAATTATCCTAATCCGTTCAATGCAGGAACTAACATCAGTTATGGAATTCCGGACACCAAAGCTCAGAATGTTCATGTAACGTTAAATATTTACAACGTCAATGGACAGTTAGTGCGCACTTTGGTAAATGAAGAAAAAACCGCTGGTTTTTATTCAGTTCATTGGGATGGATTGGACAGTCAGGCTCGAGCTGTTACTTCAGGTGTGTATTTCTACCAGATCAAAGCAGGCGATTATCTTTCGATTAAGAAAATGGGCATGCTGAAATAAACTGGTCGTAATAATCGATCTGTTAGACAAGTTATGCTCAGTAATTTTTAATTAAGAAGGAACAATTGGCAGTCTCCAATATGTGTATTTGGAGATTGCCTTGTTCCCAATTAATAAATTATATCAATTTTTAATAATTGGTTAAAAGGGGATTGGGTTAATTAGTGTCTGTCTGAAAAAGGTGTGTTTTTGTCATTCCAGCGATCTTTTGTTCCGGAATCTCCTCTGTATTTTGAGGAGATTCCCGCTAAAAGCATGCGGGAATGACATTCTCGGACAGAAACTAATTACCTTATTTCCCTATTACCCAATTACCCATACCCACAAGGAGGTTTATTATGAAAAATTATAGATTGGTAACCATAGCTATATTACTATTTATCTGTACAACAGTCAGTTTTGGACAGATGCCTGCCACATTAACAATGCCTGATACTGTCGCAGCTTTGGGAGACACAATTAGTTTACCGATAAAAGTATCAACAACTTCAGAGATTGGATTGGCACAGTTTGTCATTGAATATAAATCTACACTTATTGAATTTTATGATGCAGCGGTCGGTAACGACGCGGCTGGATTTATGTTGTCAAAAAATTCTAATCTTCCCTTTTCAGTGACCTCATCTGAAACAGATAAAAATGTGCTTTTGCAAATATCCGGCGGAGGCAGTGGATCATTTACCGGTCAGGGGAAAGAAGTTGTTAACATAAGTTTCATTGTTAAAGCTTCTTCTGGAAAGAGTGTGTTGATTTTTGATCAAACATCAAATCATACATTTTTAACAACCACCAGTCTAAGTGATATTGAAGGCAGCAATGTTACTTTTGAAGATGGTGAAGTAAATTGTAACCCAACAGCAATAAACAGAGATGGTGGAGAAATGGTGCCTGAAGTCTTTGCTTTGCTTCAAAATTACCCCAATCCGTTTAATCCGGAAACAAATATTCGCTTTCAAATTGCAAAAGCCGGAAATGTTGTTGTTAATGTTTATTCTGTATTGGGTGAAAAAATATGTACATTAGTCGATGCTGAATACGAGCCAGGACAGCACAGCGTTGTCTGGGAGGGCAAAGATCAAAATGGAATTAATGTAGCTTCCGGAATTTATTTTTATCAGATTGAAACGGGAAACAACATCGCAGTGCGGAAAATGATGTTGATGCGCTAATCAGGGTGAGAACTCACCAACATTTTTGATTCACTGGTTTAAATCGATGCCTTGTCAAATTTATATTTGGCAAGGCATTTTATTTGCCTGAAAATTGTAACTAAAAATAAAATTACATATCAGGCTTCACCTCTGCTACTTGCACATTTTCTGGATCACTCAATAAATATCCTATTTATTCTTCCATGTAGCCTGATTAAAATATACGTAAAAAAAACAATCAGAAACCACTTGACTAATTATAAATAGTTAACTATATTTTAAAATCAGATATCATTTTTCGGAGAAATAAAAATGTATAAAACTATCAAAGGAGACTTAAGAGGAGATAGAATAATCCTTGAGGAGATTATTCCTTTTTCAAAAGAACAAAGTGTATTATTGACAATAATGGATAGACCGAGTGCTGAGAAAAAGAATTGATCTTAAAAGGAATTCAACAGGGATTAGACGATAAAGATAAAAACAAAGTATTAACTTTTGAAGAATCTTTCGAATTATTGGAGAAATTAATTGAAGTATAAAGTAATTATTGGGATTGTTTCCTGTTGTGCACTTCTTACTAATTCAGCATTCACTCAAACCCTCCCCCAAAAATTAATCACCGACATCGAAGATGGTCAGTTAGATAATTTCTCACTAATCGAAGCTGCATTTATTATTTCCGGCGCGGGAAATACATCGCGGCTCAACCAGGGTGTATCCTGGTTTTACGATCTTATCGAAGACATAAATGAAAAAACCTTAGTCGGATTCGAGAAAACACCCTCCGCAGAAAGACTTTTCATGTATTTTCATACAACCTGGTTGAAAGAATACAAAAAAAAGGCAACCACTCTATTTGATATTCTTGAAAGAAAAGAATACAATTGCGTGGCTGCCACAGTGTTGTATAATTTAACCTGCGATGAGTTGGGATTAACAACCCATGCCTTTGAAACACCAACTCATGTTTACACAATCTTTAGCAATTTTTCCGAAATGGTAATGGTTGAAAACACCACATCCAGGGGCTTTAATATTATGAAAAATCTGAAAAATTACTCAAAATACCTGCTGCGATATTATCCGCAAAATCAGGCTTTGAAAATCGGGTTGGACAGAATTTACTATTACGAAAATTCAAAAGGCAGGGAAATAACCAATACAGAACTGCTGGGGCTCATTTGTTACAATCTTTCACTCTTTAATACTGAAAATAAAAATTATGAAAAAGCTTACCAGTATGTCGAATTAGCCCAGCTATTCAATCAAGACTCCCGTTCCAATATAAAATTTGAAAAGCAATTGTACTACCGTTGGGCACAGCAGTTATTCGAGCAGAAAAAATTTTACCAAGCGTTTGAGGTCACTGCCGATGCTTACTACCGTTATCCTGATAATTCTGACTTCAAAAACAATTGTAAATTTGCCTTTACAAATGCGCTTTTACATCTATGGAAATCCAAAGACTGGAATAAAACGGAACAAATTATTTTGGAGATGGATGATTTAGCGATTCGCAGCAATCGGGAATCTGTCTTTCAGAAAAAAATATTAAGTGATTGGATCAAATTTTTATCGGCACAAAAGAGAACAGAAGAAACTCAAAGAGCGGTTGAATTATTTAATATGTTTAAATAATTAGGCTTTTGTAGATATTTCGATCTTTCATGTTTGAGAATAACGGGATTATTGGAGTAATGGAATATTGGATTGGTCGATTATTGGAATAACGGATTTCCCAAAAATCCAATACTCCAAAGCTTCATAACTCCATTTTCCCTTTTAAAATCCGTGCCACATATTCATCCAAATCTTCCAACACAATAATTTGAGCGATATTTTCAATTTACAACAATCACTAACTTTTATACTTTGTATTTTTTATACAGTTCTGCTCGTGTGGGGCAACCACAAACTTTTGCAAAACCGATGCAAATTTTATAATTACACAGTGCTTTTTCCAGGCAATGGATACTGGTAACAAAATTAAATTTATGTACTTCAATTTTGCACAAATTTTTTGGTTTATCTGTCTGACAGACAAAATCTTTAGTACATTTCGTTGTAATTCGAAGTGTTATTCGGTCAACAGTATATTTCATTTTATCTCCATTCAATACAAATTATAAAATTTGACTTGGTTGTGGTAAAAAATATTCTCTGAAACAAGTAGATACAGGATAGGATATGGTTATTTAATTCGCTTTTCTCTATATACTAATTAGAAATTTTGGGCAAAATATTGACACTTTTTTTAATAAATATAATTTTATTTTTACTGAAACCTGACATTATCACCTTCATGCAAGGATTTATTATATTAGACAAAAAAAACTTGTTATTTTCACATTTTTTTTGAGTCTCATACAAAAACGATATTACTACTAACTTTTTTAAAAACAAATTGCTTCTCAAATATTTTTTTATTAAATTCACCAGATAAAAAAAATAGGAGAATTACTGTTGAATAAAATCAAAATCGGCATTCTTGGTGTCGGTCATTTGGGAAGGTTTCATACGCAAAATTATAACCAGATCCCGGAAGCTGAAATAGTTGGCGTTTACGATTTGGATCAAAAACGCGGTAAACAAATCGCAGATGAATTTCATGTAGCAGCGTTTGAAAACCTGGATTCTTTATTGGATAAAGTTGAAGCAGTGAGCATTGTAGTACCTACAGTAAATCACTTTGACATCACCAAAGCTTGTTTGGAACGAGGCATTCATTGCCTGGTGGAAAAGCCGATCACCAGCACGCTGGAACAAGCTGATGCTTTGATCAAATTGTCAAAAGAGAAAAAAGCTATTTTGCAGGTGGGGCATATCGAACGATTCAACCCGGCAATTTTAGCCCTGGAAGATCTGCACCTGAATCCAATGTTCATTGAAAGCCACCGGCTGGCTTCTTTTAATCCACGGGGAACAGATGTGGCTGTTGTTCTGGATTTGATGATCCATGATATTGACATTATTCTGCATTTGGTAAAAAGCCCGGTTAAAAAAATTGATGCCAGTGGAGTCGCTGTTATTTCTGATGAAGTTGATATTGCCAATGCCCGCATGACTTTTGAAAACGGTGGTGTAGCCAATGTAACAGCCAGCCGTATCAGTCAAAAAGCAATGCGCAAAATGCGTATTTTCCAACGCAATGCTTATATTGGAATTGATTTCCTGCAAAAATTTTCCGAAGTCTATCGCTTGGTTGATAGTGAAACGTTTCGACTTCAGCCCAACCAGTTTCCCATTGAACTTGGACAGATCGACGGTTCCAATCAACCGCAAAAAATCGTTTACGAACGTAAACAGGTTGAAGAAGCAAACGCGCTCAAAATGGAACTGGAAACTTTTCTTGATTCAGTTAAAACCAGAAAAAAGCCAGCCGTAACAGGCGAAGATGGCAGGGAAGCGCTGCGGGTGGCGATTGAGATCACTGAGATGATAAGACAGCAGTTAAATTCATTTACACCTTTAAAATAGTACGTTCAAATTTATCATGCTGGATGCTTGATGCTGGATTCTGGATACTGGATATCCTCATCCAATCCAGCACCGAGAATCAAGTATCGAGCAACAAGAATCAAATTTTATGCAACATTTTTCATCACATTTATTAAAAAATTATGACTAACAAGATAATGATCATTGCCGGTGAGGCATCAGGTGATTTGCATGGTTCCGGGCTGGTTAGGGAACTGAAGGAGAAAGATCCAAATCTGCGGATTTTTGGCATTGGCGGAGATAAAATGCAGCAGAGCGGTATGGAGCTTATTTATCATGTCAATGAGATGAGCGTGCTCGGTTTCTTGGATGTTTTAAAACAATTCAGATTTTTTAAAAGAGTTTACAAACATTTAGTTGATAAATTAGAAAAAGAACAGCCTGCCGTTTTGGTTTTAATTGATTATCCCGGGTTAAATTTAAAGCTGGCAAATGCAGCCCATCAAAAAGGTATAAAAGTACTTTATTATATAGCGCCACAAGTCTGGGCATGGGGAAAAAAACGGGTAAAAAAAATGGCGCAGACTGTGGATAAAATGGCGATCATTATTCCTTTTGAAGAAAAGATGTACCGGGATGCACGAATCGATGCGACCTTTGTCGGGCATCCGCTGCTGGAAACTTTGAAAACGAAATTGACAAAAAACGAATTGTTTACCAGGCATGGACTGAATCCAAATCTCAAAACCATCGGGCTTCTGCCTGGCAGCCGCCCTTTGGAAGTAAAGCGCCTACTTCCTGAAATGCTGAGAACGATCAAGTTGCTTAAAAACAGTCATCCTAATATTCAGGTTGTGCTAGGCAAGGCGGATTCGCTGGACCTTGAAATTTACAAACAAGTAATCCCGGAGACAAACGAAGTGCAATTGCTTGAAAATAGTACTTACGAAATTATGAAGCACAGCGATTTGTTAATTGTTGCATCCGGGACAGCCACTTTGGAATCAGCTTTATTGGAAACGCCCTTAATTATTGTTTACAAAGTGGACCGGCTTTCCTATTTTATCGGCAGGATGCTCGTGAAAATTGATTCTATTGGTTTGGTAAACGTTATTGCTGAAAAAAGAATCGTCCCGGAATTCATTCAACATCAGTTCAAGGCAGAGAATTTAATTCCGGAAATGGAAAATTTACTTTTCGATCAAAAACGAAAAGCAAAAATGATAAAAGATTTGAGCGAGATTAAACAAAAGTTAGGAAAAGCCGGCGCGGCCGAAAAAACGGCGCAAATGGTTTTGGGAATGATGTGATAGGTAATTTGGTGATTGGGTAATAAGGTAATTTGGTAATAAAAAATTGTGTAACCGTTCACCTTGTAATAAAAAAATGAATAAGTTTGAGCAGTTGAAAAAGAAAAATTGAATCCAACGGATAGAAACAACCCAACTGATGGAATTTATAATTTTAAACATAAGACGTAATGAGACTATCAAAAAACTTAACAACTTTGTCCCAAAATAAATTAGCATCTGACAAATGTAGTTAAAATTAAATTCATATCTTTTTTTCTTATCCGTTGGGTTGTTTCTATCCGTTGGATTTTTCAGTAATATCTTCACTGACATCTGGTGAACATTAACTAATAAGGAAATCAGGTAATCATAAATATGAACAAAAAGAAAAAACAAAAAATAATGTTTTATTTAGCGACTAAATTTGGGTGGTTATTTATTCTTGGATTGGGGAAGTCGCTTTTTATCAAAGAGAAAGGGAGACGTCATTTAAACAAACTTCTTGAAAAAAAAGCGCGTTTTATTTTAGTTTTGTGGCATGGCAGAATGTTCACGCCAATTTATATTCGCCGTAGAGAAGGTATTTGCCCAATGGTCAGCCTTCACGCGGATGGTGAAATGATTGCCCAAACAATGTACAAATTAGGTTATCGACCGGTGCGGGGTTCCAGTACACGAGGCGGCAAAGAAGCTTTTTATGAAATGGTAAACAGAATAAGTCAAGGTTCAGTCGGGGCAATAATCCCGGACGGTCCAACAGGTCCGCGCCATCAATTCAAACCGGGTACGCTTTATATCGCGCAACAAGCTGATGCATATTTATTGCCGATGACCTTTTCAGCAAATAAAAATATTGTTTTTAAAAGTTGGGACAAATTTATGCTGCCAATGCCTTTCTCCAAAAACATTGTTCTATACGGTAAACCCATCAAGCTTCTCCAGAATATTTCTCCCCGGGAACTTGTAAAGATAAAAAATAATTTTGAAGGACAAATGATCAAATTGGAACTCCAGGCTGATGAATATTTTCGAAAATAGAATTATTCAAATTACACTGATGCCGGTTTCATTGGTTTACGGTTTAATAATCCGTTGCAGGAATTTTTTCTATGATTATGGTCTGTTTTCCACAAAAAAAATTAGCGGCTGTAAAATAATTTGTGTTGGAAATATTTCAGTTGGCGGCACCGGTAAAACACCGGTTGTAAAATTTCTTGCCGGGTATTTAAATCAGAGGGGATTTAATGTGGCTATTCTTAGTCGCGGCTACGGCAGGAAAAGCAAAGGAACAGTAGTTGTTTCTGATGGTAAAAATACTTTGGCAAATTTAGAAGACTCCGGCGACGAGCCATTATTATTAGCCAATCAATTGAAAACAATCCCGGTTATTGTGGAAGCCGATCGTGTTAAAGGCGCCCAGTTTATTTTAAAACAATTTGTTTCGGATGTAATCCTTTTAGATGATGCCTATCAACACCGCAGAATATTTCGCGACATAAACATCGTTCTCATCGATGCATCTCGAGGATTTGGTAGAAATTATCTTTTGCCGTCAGGTTTTTTGCGTGAGCCTGTGTCCAGTCTTAAACGTGCCGATTTAGTCTTGTTCACCCGGGTCGATTCGACTGAGAATATTGAACAGCTTCAAAAAATAACCCGGCAAAATACTTCTTGCCCACAGGTAACCAGCTCGCATGTTCCGGCTATGTTAATTCGGATGACTAACAACCAAAAATTTGATTTAGCCTTTTTAAAAGACAAAAAAGTACTGCTGTTTTCCGGCATTGCCAACCAAACTTCTTTCCAACAGGTTGTGAAAAAGTTAGGTGCGACTGTTGTTTTTCATGAAGAATTTCCAGATCATTTTTTTTACACCCCAAAAGACATAAAAAATATTATAACTCGCTTCAGATCTACAAATTGTGATTTAATTTTAACAACCGAAAAAGACTATTACCGACTTGTTTCCCTCGTTTCAGATTATGATTTTTTCTATTATTTAACAATAGAAATCAGCATAATAAATGGATTTGATAATTTAGCTGAGAAATTGGCATCTATTTTCTAATGATAGATTGGACAGAGTTTTGTACTTTTAACTACGTGATTTCATCAATTATATGACTTCACAGTGAACAATTAAAATAATTTTCAAAAAAAGCTTGAAAAAGTTATTAATTTTTATTATTATACTTTAACACAAAAATCATTAAAGACAGGAGTGAAATGTGGCAAATTTAGAAAGAACATATTCGGTTTTAGTCGTCGATGATGATAAAAATATTAACAAGCTTATTTCTGATACCCTCAAGTTAGACAAGGTTTACGAAGTTACTTCTGTCATGAATGGTGAAGCCTGTTTAAAATACCTCCGGGAAAATATCCCTGACCTGGTTCTTCTCGACATTCAAATGCCCGGGATTGACGGCATTGAAACATTAAAAAAGATCAAAGAATATGATCCGCGAATCACAGTCGTAATGATGTCGGCGCATGGATCAATTGAAAGAGCTGTTCAATCCATGAAACTGGGTTCTTATGATTTTATTCCCAAACCTTTTGATCGTGATCGACTTCGGATATCAGTAAAAAACGCCCTGATGACCAGCAGCCTGGAACAGCAGGTGAGTGAATTAAGAAGCGAACTAAAACAAAAATATAAATTTGAAAATATTATCGGTCAAAGCGGTGTGATGACAGAAGTATTTAAAGCCATAGAAAAAGTGGTTGATAGTAGTGTTACAGTTCTTATTCAGGGCGAAAGTGGTACAGGAAAAGAATTAGTCGCCCGGGCGATTCATTATCATAGTAAAACCAGGGCAAACAATCCGTTTGTTGCGGTTAATTGCACCGCACTGCCGGAATCTCTGTTGGAAAGTGAATTATTTGGACATGAAAAAGGTTCGTTTACCGGTGCCCATGGCAGAAGGATCGGCAAATTTGAGCAGGCGAACACCGGATCAATTTTCCTTGATGAGATTGGTTTAATGTCTCCTGCTACACAGGCAAAAATGCTGAGGGTCCTTCAGGAAAGAGAATTTGAACGTGTTGGCGGCACAGACATGATAAAGGTTGATGTCCGGGTCATATCAGCAACAAACAAGGATCTGGAAGAAGCGATGAATAACAACGAGTTCAGGGAAGATCTTTACTACCGGCTATCGGTTTTTCCGATTAAGTTACCGCCATTGCGTGACAGAAAAGAAGACATCCCCCTAATAGCAGCGTTTTTTCTTAAAAAATACAATGAACAAGAAAATAAGCATATTGAAGGAATTTCTCCGGATGCACTGGAATTATTGATGGCGTATAGTTGGCCAGGCAATGTCAGGGAACTGGAGAATGCCATAGAAAGAGCAGTTGTTTTAGCTGTCACAGAAAATGTTAGCGTAAAAGATTTACCTGCGGCTGTCCGTTCTATTGGGGAAAAGAAAATTTATGAATCGGATAATACGCTCTCAAGCTGGATAGAAAAGCTAGAGCAAGAGGCGCTCACCCAGGCGTTGTTGGAAAACGAAGGAAATATTTCTAAAACAGCAAAAAAATTAGGAATTGGGCGGGCAACCATTTATCGCAAGGCAAAAAAATATGGTTTACCGATTAAGAAATAATAAAAAAATTAATTAGATTCTGTCAGGGGAGCCTGTCATTCTGGTCGGAGCGAAGCGGAGTACCGGAATCTCGAACTTGTAATGAGGAGATTCCGGCACAAAAAATTGCCAGAATGACTAAATCATACCCTTTTCGGGAAATGTCCAATTTAGTTAAAAATTGATTTGAAGCATGAAACAGATTCTTTCACATTACAAGATTCATTTATTGTTTCACTTTCGCCTGGATAGTGCTAATTGGAATACAACATTTGACGATAAAGGAAGGTAGCTTTAAGACTAATAAAATAAGAATATAAAGCCCCATTGTCAAATGATAATGGGGCTTTTTAATATAAATATACTCGTTACGGAGGATTCATAATGGAGATCATCAAACCAAGCATCCCTAAAGGTACGCGGGATTTTTTGCCGGAGCAGATGCTGAGGCGGCAATACGTAATAAATATTATTAAAACGGTTTTTGAAAAATATGGTTATCAACCGCTGGAAACACCTTCGATAGAAAAGCTGGATGTATTATCAGGAAAATACGGTGAAGAAGGCGACCAGTTAATGTTCAAAATTTTAAAGCGGGGAACCGGATTAGAAAAAGTTGGCAGGGAAATCAAAGAGTTTTCAATTACAAAATTCCGGGATATTGCTGATTTGGGGCTGCGCTACGATTTGACTGTTCCATTATCCCGGGTAATTGCCATGTATCGAAACGAGATAACGCTGCCTTTTAAAAGATACCAAATTCAACCTGTGTGGAGAGCAGATCGTCCGCAGAAGGGGAGGTATCGCGAATTTTTTCAATGTGATGCTGACAATGTTGGCAGCGCTTCTATGATGGCTGATGCTGAAACAATAGCCATCATTAATGAAATATTAACGGTTCTCGGATTTAAACAATTTAAAATTAAAATCAATAATAGAAAAATTTTGTCCGGCATTGTAGAATATTCAGGAGTTGAAACCAATCGAGGCATGGACGTTTGTATTGCCATCGATAAAGTCGATAAAATTGGCATCGATGGGGTGAAAAAAGAGTTATTACAGCGGGAGATTTCTGATAACGCAATCGCGAAAATTTTGCCAATTTTGGAAATTAGCGGAAAAATTGAAAACATTTTGTCCGATGTTTCAAGCTTGCTGAAATCATCTGAAGTCGGTTCTGAAGGTATAAATGAAATAAGGGAATTGATCTCTTACATGAAAAGTATGGACATTCCCACAAATAATTATGTGGTCGATTTGTATTTGGCGCGCGGCTTAACCTATTACACCGGTCCTATTTTCGAATCGGTTGTTGAAGAACCAAAAATCGGTTCTCTCACCGGCGGCGGCAGGTATGACGAGTTAATCGGAATGTTTTCAGGTGAAAACATTCCTGCTACCGGGACAACGCTTGGTATTGAACGTATCATCGATGTAATGACTGAATTGAAAATGATGCCGGAGGCAAAAACATCAACCAAAGTTTTAGTAACTATTTTTAATGACGAAACAAAAGATGCCAGCTTAAAGCTAATACAAAAAATAAGAAAAGCAGGAATCAATTCGGAAATATATTTTGATAGCAACGGGCTAAAAAAACAATTTAAATATGCAGATAAGATGGGCATCCCTTATGTTGTTATTATGGGACCGGATGAAGCTGAAAAAAATGAAGTCTCTTTAAAGGATTTAAGAAAAGGAGAACAGGCACAAATGACAGTTGAGAAAATGCTGGAGGTTCTTAAATAGAATAGTAGGGCAAGATGCCATCTTGCTTTTAAAACCTTAGTAACAAGCAAAATCTACAAGTAGCCTAACCTTATTACCTTATTTGACGAAAATAATAAGGTTAAAATGTGTGGTGTATTTTTATCTCTCAAGAAACTAAAAAAATTATTTGAAGAAAGTGATTAGTTCTTGTAATTATCGAACTCACCCCCCGGCCCCCTCTCTTTAAAAGCTGACCGTTACCCACATTTTTTACTGGACACTGGGAGGGATTGTAAATGAATTCATATTTGTTGTTTTTTATAAACTTAATAACTTAATCAAAAAGACTGTCTTTGGTTGAAAAAAACAGTAATAGCTTTGAAAT
>JADHVV010000144.1 GCA_016783825.1 Candidatus Zhuqueibacterota bacterium
TTCTAACCCAGATCACTTAACTCTTACATCAAAAAGGCTGAGGCGAAGGCTAAGGCGGAGTAAGGTATAAGATTAAAGGATTAAGAATTTTTTTCCTTCGCCTTTGCCTCAGCCTTCGCCTGCACTTTAGTGCGCTAGGACATTAATGGCAAATTAGTGCGGACTTTGGTTTCCGAAGAGAAACGGGCTGGTAACCAATGGATTAAATGGGATGCCAGGGACAATCATGGTGTGCCAGTGAGCAGCGGTGTTTATTTTTACCGGTTGAAAGTTGGTGATTCCGGGGTTGGTTTTAGGCAGACTAATAAGATGATTTTGATGAAATAATTGGTAATTTTTTTATTGCTTAAGTTTTAATAATTTTATATCTTTGAATGTTTAGGAATTTATTATTAAAAAAATCAAATTTCTTTTTACTATTATTTATGGAGGAGAATATGTTTAACAAAACAGCAACACTTTTACTTGTGATTTTAGTTTTATTTTCTATCCTGCAATGTGCCAAACAGCCGGCAGTGAAACAGGATGTTTCAATCGATCATTTTGTGGGACGCTGGGCATTATCTCTGTCAGGCGGAGCAGGCTGGTTAGAAGTTCGGCAGGAGGAAAACTACCTCGATGCTGATATTTTATGGTACGGAGGTAGTGTTATACCGGTTGACAATGTTGTATTTAAGGATAATACGCTTATCATTACACGGAATCGCCGGGTGATTAGAAAAAAAGATGAAGCGGGAAACCCGATACGGACACAAACGCTCACCACATTGCTTGAATTATTTTTAAAAGAAGGTGAATTGATCGGAAAGCAAATTTCACCAAAGAAAGATGGTATAGGCGTTGAAGTAAATGAATTTACCGGCAAAAAAATTCCTGATTTACCGGCAGCGCCGGATCTATCCGGAATTAAATTTGGTCAGCCAATTACACTATTTAATGGCAAAGACCTTGCAGGTTGGGAGTTAATCGATTCAACGCGCCAGAATGGATTTAAGGTGGAAGACGGAGCGCTGATTAATAATGTTGTCCAGGTAGATGGACAGCCTCACATCCATTACGGAAATTTGAGAACGGTTGAAAAGTTTGAGGATTTTAATTTAAAAATGCAAGTAAATATTCCCAAAGGAAGTAATAGCGGAATTTACCTGCGAGGAATCTATGAAGTTCAGGTTTATGATAGTTACAAAAAAGGTTTAGATTCTCATCACATGGGAGCAATTTACAGTCGAATTACCCCAACTGTTGCCGCAGAAAAACCAGCTGGTTTATGGCAGGATTTTGACATTACACTTTGTGATCGGCATGTTACCGTAATTCTCAATGGCAAAAAAATCATAAATAACCAGCCCCTTTTGGGAGTTACCGGCGGCGCGCTAACAGCAGATGAATTTTCACCGGGTCCTATTTATTTCCAAGGAGATCATGGTATTGTCTCTTATCGAAATATTGTTTTAACGCCGATTGTTAATCTCTAATTAGTCAACTTATACAATGTGGGTATCGATATTTCGGTTATCCATGTTTGAGAATTAAAGGTAATTTGGTAATAAGGAAATTGGGTAATAAAAAATCAACAGTTCAAGAATTCCCAATTACCCAATAAACAAATTACCCAGTTACCTTGTTAGTTCTGGCTTGTCCGGGCTGGAATTCTCTCCTATTTTAATTGAACATCCCAAAACTTCAGTACGTTTAATCAATTAATAGATCGACTTGATGATTCTTTCTGAATCAATATGACGTTTCAATCATCTCAAAACAAAAGTACGAATTAATGGTAACACCATGAAAAAAAAATTTTTATTCCATTTGTTATTATTAATTATTGCCTGCTTTTTTACAACATATTTTTCACCACTTATTAGTCAGGATAAAAATATGAATTACAATAAACTCAACAAAGATGAACAATGTGTGATCCTTCACAAAGGTACAGAAAGACCGTTCACCGGAAAATTTTACAACCACAAAGAAAAAGGCACTTACGTTTGTAAACAATGCGAAACACCTCTGTACAAATCAGCAGACAATTTTGATTCTGGCTGCGGCTGGCCCAGTTTCGATGATGAAATCCCCGGTGCTGTAAAAAGGGCAACGGATGCTGATGGGAAACGTACAGAAATTTTATGCGCCAATTGCGACGGACATTTGGGACACGTTTTCCTTGGGGAAGGTCTCACAGACAAAAACACCCGGCATTGCGTGAATTCAATTTCAATGAATTTTATCCCGGCTGAAAAAGAAGATAACGAGCATGAAAAAGCATATTTTGCCGGTGGTTGTTTCTGGGGCGTTGAATATTATTTGCAAAAAACAGAAGGTGTGATCTCAGTAAAATCCGGCTACATGGGCGGAAAAAAGGATAATCCAACTTACCAGGAAGTGTGTTACTCAAACACAGGGCATACTGAGGTGGTGGAGGTCGAGTTTGATCCCTCACAAATTTCTTATGAAGAATTGACAAAGTTATTTTTCGAAATTCACGATCCGACTCAAGTAAACAGACAGGGACCGGATGTGGGTGAGCAGTACCGCTCCGCTGTTTTTTATGTTGATGAACAGCAAAAAAAAATTACAGAAAAGCTGATCCAACAATTAAAGAAGAATGGATATAAAGTTGTAACCCAGGTAAAGAAAGCTGAAAAATTTTGGGAGGCTGAAGACTATCACCAGGACTATTATTTTAAAACAGGGAAACAGCCTTATTGTCATTCCTTTCAGAAGAGGTTTTAGTAATACGCGTTATATCAGCGAGAAATATGACCAAAAAAGAAAGAGAAAAATTTTATGAACAAATCTAAAAAAATACCTGATTTTAAAAATGAAGATGAAGAACGAGAATTTTGGGCAGAATCAGATTCTACAGAATTCATAGATTGGGGAAAAGCAAAGCCGATTACTTTTTCCAAGTTAAAACCCTCAACAAAAACAATTTCATTAAGAATCCCTGAATTTATGCTGGATGAAATCAGGCTAATTGCTAATAAACGGGACATCCCTTATCAATCTCTCATTAAACTATTTTTAAAACAACGAATCGATGAAGAACTAAAGTATTAGCCTAAAACCATACTTTGTGCAAATTTGGAAATTATAGGTAAGTAATTGAACGAACCTTCGATTGACATCGTATTAAACCAATTCTCAAAATTAACAAAAGCCCTCATCGATGCATCCTCGATTATCTACTCAAGCAAAGCCGGATTTTTGGATATACTCGGCGAAACCATCCGCTTGTACACAATACCGGAAATTTTTACAGAGACGCTTCAGGATCAAAAAAACATTCAACTCATTGAGAGCCATAATCACAATGATAGGACTGATGACAAATTGTTAGCGATTGCCTTTGATTTGGACGTGTCTGTTATATCTGAAGATAAAAAGATTTTGATAGCGCTTGAAAAAGAGAACAAACCCTATTTCAATTCACTCATGATGTTGAATTTTTTGTTTTATAAAAACAAAATCTCCGCAACAGGGTTCCGTCAAAAAAGAGAGCGGTTAAAAGACATTGCCTGGTATAGTCAGTCCGTATGGGATTTTGGCGATTCTGTGTTCAACTCTCAAAAACAATCCGGCTATTAACATATTTTTTCTGGCATGAATCTTGTGTTTGTTTTACCGATTATGGTATATCACTCGCTGCTTTAAAATTAAGATCACAATAAAAGTTTTAAAACATCATCACCCTAAAAAAGTCTTACTTAAAATAGCAAAAATTGTTACGCATCATAAGTTCTTGTAGTAACAAGATGTTGTAATCACCCAATCACACAAAATCCCTTCATAAAAAATTTACGGTTTTTTTTGAGCGTAAATTTTCTTCTTAAAATTCTTTTAAGAGAGTTGTAATATCTTCAAAAAAATGTTTTTTGAAAATTCATTTTTGAAATGGACTGTTTCATTTTGATACTTCAAAACTATGAAATGAACTTTCAAATGGTCTTCTCATGAATTTTCATTTGATGTTAGAGACGTGTATCACTAAAACAATATTTTTTTTGTGTAATTTCAATAAATTAACTTACAGAACTACTTTTACTTAAACCGGAGGCTGCAATGAAAAAAGGGAAAATGGGCTTGTTATTGGTTTTGTGCTTATTTGTTTTAACCGGAAGCGCTTTTGCACAAACAGATCTTGGGGTAACCAACGTTACTGTTAAAGAAAAAGGGAATGGCGTTGAAATTGCCGCCACCATTAAAAATGAAAGCAATCAGGATGCTAATTCATATTCGGTCAAGTTTTTTGCCGACAATCAATTAATTGACACAAAGAACGCTGGAAAATTAAAAAAGAATAAATCCAAAAAAGTTACCGCTAATTGGAATACCTCTAACCTGGCAAGTGGCGACTATTCAATAAAAGTTGAAGTCGTTAACGTTTCTCCCACAGATGGCAACAATTCTAACAACACATATAACACAACCTACCATCTTGAAGGGAATTCTCCTGACTTGAAAATCAATAATATTTCTTTCAAAACCAAAGGAAACAAAAATAATTTAGTTGAAATCACGACTGATGTTAAAAATATTGGCAGCGGAGATGCTACTTCTTACACTGTCAAATTTTATGCAAACGGACAGTTAATAAAGTCCGCGGATGAAGGTCAGCTAAAATCAGATCGCAACAGCAAAGTAACTACGGAATGGGATACATCCAATCTACCGGGTGGCAGTTATACTATCAAAGCTGAGGTAACGAATGTTAGCCCGGAGGAAGAAGATACAAATAACAATTCATACTCCACAAGCTACTCGGTTGAAGAAAAGAAACCTGATCTCACAATCACAAATCTCTCATTTAAAACAAAAGGAAATAATCCGAACGAAATCGAAGTTACTGCTGATATCAAAAATGATGGGAATGAAGATGCCCAGTCTTATGTTGTAAAGTTCTATGCTGATGGTGATCTTTTTAGTACTGAAAATAGCGCCCAACTTAAAAAGAACAAAACCAAAAAAGTTACCACGACATGGGATGTTTCTGAATTGGAAGGTGGGAATTATACCATCAAAGCAGAAGTAGCTGAGGTTTCACCAGAAGAAGAAAATACTTCGAACAATTCTTATTTATCAGATTATTCGATTGAATCAAAAGAACCGGATCTCACGATCACCGATCTCACCTTTAAAACAAAAGGTAATAAAACCGATGAAGTTGAAGTTACGGCAGAGGTTAAAAATATTGGAGAATGGGATGGTGATTCGTTTACTGTTGAATTCTATGCAAATGATAAATTGTTTAATTCGGAAGATTTTGGAAAAATAAAGAAGAGCCAAACTAAAAAAGCTGGAACAGACTGGGACATTTCGGAACTTGAACCGGGTGAATACAAAGTTACTGCAAAGGTAATTAATGTTAAACCAAAGGAATCTGAAGTATCCAATAATTCTTTTACAGCTAATTACGAAATCCCCTGTCCCGATCTGTATGTTTATGATGTTAAATTTTCTCCCGGCGAGGGAATTGCAAAAATCGATCATCATACGAACATCAGTGTAAAAATTAAAAACAGCGGGGAGATAAAAGCGAATTCCTGCAAGGTTGGTGTTTATTATGATTTGACACCAGAGAACGAAGGAGACGATCCGAATTTATCCGAACACATTGGCGGGGAATTGATTGAAGTATCGGGAATTAATCCCAATGACAATTCGGTTTCACCAGTTCATATTCAATGGAAGCTGGATGGGTTATTGCCGGATGTTGTTTACCCTGTTTATGTCATCATATCCGAAGGCGATCCTGAAGAATGTGATACAACAAATAATATGTATGTGACCTCATATTATTTTCAGGAAAGCAGCAGTGATTCAACAGATGAAGAAAATAATTTTTCACTGATCTCTCCCGGAATGAACGCTGTATTAATTGATACATCCGTAACTTTTATGTGGGAGGCGCTGATCTGTGATTCTTCCAAAAAAGATACAATGGATGTATTTTATACTTTTTATATTGACACGGACAGCCTTTTCTCTAATCCGGTCGTAGTTGAGAATATTTCGGAAACCTTTTACACTTATGGCCCATTTGAGGACAAGACAACTTATTATTGGAAAGTCGGCGCCACCAACTGTCGAGGCAAATGGTTGTGGAGCAATGAAGTGAATTGGTATTTCACTATTGATTTTTCCTATGGATTTTCCTTGCTATCGCCGATTAAAGATGATACCGTAAAAACGGAACTTCCTGATTTTACATGGGAGGCATTGGCTAATGAAGACACCGGGATTGTTGTTTATTATGATTTTTATCTTGACGCTGATAGCAGTTTCACAAATCCTTTAATTGTCGATTCTTTACTGGTTACAGAATACACATTAACAGGTTCTTTATCGAATGACTCACTTTATTTTTGGAAAGTAAAAGCTTTCAATAATCTGGGAGCTGAAATCTGGAGCAGAGAACAGGACTGGTTTTTTTATGTGTTAACCAACACCAATAATAATCCCGCGCCGTTCTCGTTATTAACACCTGTTTTTGACGACACAGTGCTTACTTTGCTGCCAGAGTTCACATGGGAACAAGCCGTTGATGCGGATTCTTCCGATTCAGTACGCTATTTGCTTTATCTTAGTACAGACAACAGCTTTGCAAATCCGGTAGTTTCAGACACTTTATCGGATACGACCTATGTGCCAGTTGTCGCCTTGAATGATAACGTTACTTATTTTTGGAAAGTCAAAGCAATTGATAAAAACGGGGGCAAAACCTGGAGCGACCAGATAAACTGGTATTTTTATACTTTGGAAACTTCCTATGCTGTGCTGGAAACGCCGGATGTAAGTACGGCTCCCGGCGAAGTATTATTAGTCCCAGTTCTGTTGGATAACATTACAAATGGCGAGCTTCCTGTTTATAGTTTTCAAATACAGCTTCAATTTGATCCGACAAAATTAGTTTTCATGGATGTTCTATTAACCGAAAGAACCGGTGAACTTCCCATTATGTATTCATTAAATGCACAAACAATTTCCATTACCATGTTTAATTTCCCGGGAATTTTCCTTGCCCCCGGAACCGGTGCTATTTTTAATTTGCAATTTTTAGCAGCCGAATCGGGAAATGTGATTGACACAACCGGGGTAAATTATGTGATCACCAAATTATTAGACGGTCAAATGAAAAAAATTTCATTAGAATTAAAATGTGGTACAATCTTTATTCAAAAAGATGTTCTGCTTGGTGATTTGAACAATGATGGTAAACTTGATCTGTCCGACATCGAAATATTGGTTGATATTGTTATGGGAACAATTCAACCTGATAACTATCAGCAAGTTGTTGGTGATGTTAATTCGGATGGTACAATTGATCTTCTTGACGTGCAACTATTAATAAAAACAGTTAAACCACCAATGGTCGCTTTACAAAAAATATTAGGAGATTATAAAATTCAGGATTATCCCACAAAATATGAATTAACACAAAGTTATCCCAATCCTTTCAATTCGACAACTATGATACGGTTCAGTATTCCTGAAATGACACATGTTAATTTAAGTATCATTAACATTAATGGACAGCTGGTTAAAACGCTGGTGAATAGAAATTTGCCAATGGGATTTCACAATGTTTTGTGGGATGGAAGTACAAACAGTGGTAATCTTGTTTCAAGCGGTTCGTATTATTATGTTATGAAAACAGGTAAATATACAAGTATAAAATCAATTACATTGTTAAAATAGGATTCTTAGAAAACATTCACCAGGTATCAGTGAAGATAAGACTAATAAATTCCAACGGATGAGCAGCTATACTCGATAAGGTTTATTTTGTAACTTTAACTACATTACTTTTCTTACGTAAAGATGCCTGTCAAGGACAGCAAGGCGCACTAAAGTACAGGTTTTAATACTTTAGTGCATTTATATTAACAGAAAAAACAAGTTAAAAGAAATATTTTATTTGAATGTTGCATTTTAACCTTAACGAGTATAAAGCGCTCATTACACTTTTTCTCACTTAAATCCAAAAATTTTACTCATATTCGAAAGTAAATCACCAAACCCTTCTGATAAGGGATAAGCCTCCAGTCCGGCTTTCATTGCCCCTTCAACCGTACCATCAATGTGTTTAGCGCCAGGGAACATCCATTCATCCGGATCATAAATTTCACGGCTCCATTTGAAAATAGCAAAATCCCAATCATTCATCTTTCCATTATATGTGAGACGACAAATTGGCCCTATTTTACCATAATCATTGCGGTCGAGATAGAGAAATTTTCCATTGAAACGGGCTACATAATAGCAATCATTTTTTTTAAACGTCTTTTCATTAAATTGTGAAACAATCGATTCCACCTTTTCCTTGATTTCTTTTTGAATACCCTTTGTTTTCATAACGCTCCCATTTTTTAAAATATATAAATTGAATGAAAAATTATAACTATTCAGGGATTATGCTTATGTTAAAAATTTAAAACTCCCCCTCCAAACCAAGCCCTGGCTTATCCGATAAAACCATACGTCCCTTTTCAACGCCAACTGATTTAAACGGATCATTGGCGAGCAATAAGTTTCCATCAAGATCAGCATAGTCAACTAGTGGGCTGATGTGTGCGCCTGCTGCAATTGCGCAACTGCTCTCCACCATGCAGCCGAGCATTATTTTCATTCCAAGGGAACGCGCCATCCAGATCATTCGCATTGCTTCCTGAATGCCTGCGCTTTTCATTAATTTGATATTTATGCCATCGTATGCTGTGGCTAATTTGGGAATATCGGCTGCGCTTTTAACCGCTTCGTCGGCAATAATAGGAATATTTGCCCGGTCTCTGAGCCAACGCGTTTCGTCAATCATATCTGCCGGCATGGGCTGTTCTACAAATTCTACGCCCATTTTTTCCAACCAGTTGGTTTTTTCCAATGCTTCATGTTTGTCCTTCCAGCCTTCATTGGCGTCAACCCGAACGACTTTGTCCGTGACTTCGCGCACAGCATTCATAATTTCTTCGTCATTGCCCAATCCCAATTTAATTTTTAGGGTCGGGTATTCTTCGGCTTCGTTAATTTTTTTTTTGATCATTTCAATCGAGTCAATGCCGATGCTGTATGAAGTAACAGGGGTTTTTGTTTTGTTCAGTCCAAAATATTTATAAAGCGGCACACCAAGACTCTTTGTCATCCAATCCATGATTGCAATATCAAGCGCGCATTTTGCTGCCGTTTGTTCCTCGCCAATTTTCCGGACAGCGTATCCCAAATCAACAAAATTCCACAAATCGGTTTTTTCAATCAGCGATTTTGCTTTTTCAATCACTTCGATTGTGCTTTCGGCTGTTTCATTGTAACGGATATTTGGCGCTGCCTCACCAATCCCTGTTACTCCATCTTGAGTTACCTGCACAAAAACATTATGTTTCACATTTGATGATTCGCGGGCAATTGTCCAGGTATAAGTTAATTCCAGGTCTTTGATTTTGTATTGTAACATAATTCTCCCACTATTCTTTAGGTTTTAAATTTTGCCAACATGAATTATTAATGAAAACAAAAGGGACGACACAAAACACAAAACTCCAAGCTCCAAAACCCAAATTCCAAACAAATTCCAAATACCAAACTCGAAATTCCAAACTCATCCAAATGTTTGAGTTTTCAGATTTGTTTGGAATTTGGAAATTGAAATTTATTTGGAATTTGGTGCTTGAAATTTGGAATTTTTATAGGCAAAGGGCAATCCTAAACTTTCAAATTTATTTTTTATGTGAAAAGCAATTGTGAACTAATCACCCAAATACCTCCTGACCGCCTTCAACCCATTCCTACGGTACTCACTGTAATCTTTATCACCCGGATTCAGGCTGTTAATCTGCACCATCCCGTCTGCATGAATGAATTTGCCTTCGCCCAGGTACATTCCAACGTGGGTAATATGCTCAAGGTTTTCGCCGAAAAAAAGAAGGTCACACGATTTTAAATTATCCAAAGAACCATCGATTAACACTTCTTTCCCTTGATTGACCTGCATATTGGCATCCCGTTGAAGTTGAAACCCATTCATTTTATAAATTGTTTGCACAAAACCGGAACAGTCAAAACCTTTAGGAGATTTGCCTCCCCAGAAATATGGTATGCCCATGAACGAATAAGCTAAATGAATCAAGTCTTTTGCTTTGCCTTTTGGCAACTCATTAAATTTTTCGACATCCATAGCCATGTTGTTTTTGATATAACCCTTTCGCCCATCCGGCAATTGTACATGAAACAAGTTATTTTCTATTCCCAGATTAATCATTTTATTTCCTAAAACAACATCGCAAACAGGGTAATTGTTTTTTCCTGATGCTTTTTGCAAAATCTGCCCACAACTTGCAGTAATGATTAACTTTGGCTGCTCTCTCCACTGCTCAATGAATTTTTTATCGCCAGAAGCTACTGAGCTTTCCATTATCCAGCCAATATAATTATCTTCAAATTGACAATAAAACCAGATTCCGTCCTTTTTTAATATCCTGATCTCCTTGCCCAATAATTCCTGGGTGATTATTTCATAATAAACATCCGGCTGCTTTCGCACCTGTGCCACACTAATCGTAACGACGCCATAAATATTTCCATTCAAATCAGGATCGGGTAATAGCGTTAATTTATCAACCACCTGGTTTCCCCCTGATTTCAAACCCGCCATTAATTCGTTTTTCGCTTCCACGGAAAGAATTTCTCCTTTTAAAATTAATTTATTTTTTTCTCTTTTTGCTTCAACATCATAAACCGATGTTCTTTTATCGGGGCAGTGCTTTAACCTGACCTGCTCAATAATATCTACGTCATTGTTTTCGCTACTATGTTGCGTACAGCTTGTGAAAGAAAATAGCGCTAATAGTAAAACGAAGTAAATCCTGCTTTGGTTCTTCTTCATATTTGATTCTTCCCCTATTATTTATTCTTCTAAAAAATGATGAAACTAAGATATTTTTATTTAAGATGCAAGTAGTTTTTATAACTTTAAATCCATTTATAAACATTTCTTATATTATTTTGTAAAATATTTGAACTAGATTCTGAATTTTATATTTAAATACTTTTGACTCTGAAGACTATTTCATTGACCAGATCAAAATGAGCATTATAGTCTGTGGACTTATCTTACTCTTTTTTGTAAATATGTACTATGAAAAACATAAAAAGACATCCCTATTTAGTTGAATTGGGCTCAACGATTCGCGATAAAAGAAAGGCGAAAGGACTGACTCAAGAATCTTTAGCTTTCGAGGCAGGAATAGATCGCTCTTACATTGGTGGCATCGAACGAGGAGAGCGAAATATTAGTATTCTAACTTTAGCTAAAATTGCAAAATGTTTAGCATGTGATATTTCTTCGTTAACGAAAGGAATACCTAATGACTGATAACGAATTGATAAAGTTAGGACAAGAAATTGTCAATTATTGTAAGAAATTTAACATTCCATTAGACTATTTACTCGAAATATTAGAAGATCAAAAAGTTACCCCCATGATAATGGGTAAAGCAATGGAATATAATGCCTATTTAATTTTAGATTTTATTCTCCCCAAAAATGTATGGAGTGTACAAAAACTTAATTTAAATGCCCAACCCGGTACTTTTGATGAAGATATTAGTATTACTCATCGGCGAAGTGGGGTAATTTTGAAAGTAGAAAGTAAAAGTGCAATACGCAACAGTTTCAGCGATGGCAAAAAAACAAGGATTCTCAAAGAAGCACATTTCAAAGTAAAATGTCATCGATCGAGAAGTAATATCAAATTAGCTCAATCCAGTAATGATAGATACGCAGTCGGAACTTTCGATATAATAGTAACCACTCCTCTTAATTCTATATTTCAAAGCAAAACAATTGGAGAAAATCTGGAGGTAATTGAAAAAAATAATATAAGAGAAGAATTATACCATTATTATAGCGTAGATAATGCTGAAGATTTAATAGTCGCATGCGCCAAAGATTGGAGATTTTGTATTCCAGAAACAATTGCTATTGATGGTTTTATTCCGAGAACGCCTTATAGTATTACAAGTTCAATCTTCGTTTTTTGTGCAAAAGAATTTCTAACCCAGATCAATTAACTTTCATACCGAAAAGGCTGAGGCGAAGGCAAAGGCGAAGCAAGGTATAAGATTCAAGGATTAAGGATATTCTTTTTTTTCCTTCGCCTTCGC
>JADHVV010000145.1 GCA_016783825.1 Candidatus Zhuqueibacterota bacterium
ACTAAGGTTCAAAAAACAAACAAGACAAACCCACTCACCACGAACCAACCCACTTTCTCTTTTCACTATTCCCTACGGAACGTCCGCCTTCTTGTCTCTTCGGCGGATTCACTTTTCACTATTTTCTTTTCCCTTTTCCCTTTTCACTATTCTCTTTTCACTTTTATTTCTTCCATCCTTCCTGCCTTCTGTTTTCTACCTTCTGTCTTCTGCCCTCTGACTTCTGTCTACTGCCTTCTTCACTTCCACCCTTCCAACCTTCCATTCTTCCCTAATCTTTTATCTTAGTCCCTCCGTCCCTAAGTCACTTCGTCTCTTCGTCGCTCTATTTATCTGCCCTCTGACTTCTGTCTACTGCCCTCTGTCCTCTGACTTCTGACATCTGCCTTCTTCACTTCCCATCTTTTTTTTCGTTCTACAACCTGTCCGCCAACTGGCGTGATCATCAATCGCAAATCTTTTCTGCCTGCAAGCGTGTCAATTGAGCGCTGTAGGTTAATCTACAATCGTAAATCATCAATCCAAAGGTTAATAGAAAATTCAAAGGTTAATAGAAAATCCAAAAGTTAATAGAAAATCCAAAAGTTAATAGAAAATCCAAAAGTTAATAGAAAATCCAAAAGTTAATAGAAAATCCAAAAGTTTATCAATTAAGAACCATCGACCTTCAATCGACAGCCACCTCCTGTTGTAACTTTTCTTTCACCCATAAGTTTAAAAGTGTTTCTGAAGATACGCCTCGTTTTTTAGCTGCAGAACGAATCCTTTCTGTTAAATTACCATCCAATGGATAATAAGTTTTCTCAGATTGAATGTCTATTTCAAACTCGGCAGGATGAGTTTTATCCCAATAGTCAGTAAGGTCATGTGTATCCCAAAACTCTCCTATCTCCTTATAAGACTGCGCTTCAGAGATACTACTTTTATTTCTGCTCATATCTTCTCCTTTTCGATGACCCTTTTCAACAAACCTGAAATTTGGAAAGTTATTAAAAATCTCTCTGACTTCTTGCTGCTTAACACCATGTTTCTGCGCTAACTTTTCTATAATATCACCAAGCCAGGTAAAACCATTAATTTTCAATATAACTCTCCACTAATATTCAAATTATTTGTTCTTTGGATCATTATTTCTCAAATCGGTTGTATCTCCGAATTCACGTATTTTCCTTTCGCTGGTGTACTCTTTCACCTGTTTGAGAAACAAATTCATATCCTCAAAATTCTGCTGCATAAGGGCTGCGCGGCATAAATGGCGTGTCTTCATTTTGTGGTGGCTGAGCGCTGCCAAACATCTCACTGCTCGATGCCTGGTAAAAGCGGATGTTACTATTACACCGCCGCATAGTTTCCAGAATCCGTGTCGTGCTCAAAGCTGTGACCTCTCCCGTATATTCCGGCGTATGATTTCATATCCCTGGTAGAGTAAAAATTCTGCCAAATACGAGCCATCCTGCCCGGTAATGCCAGTTATGAGAGCTTTTTTCATACTTAATTTAAAGTTTTGAGTTTCGAGTATCGTGTTTTGTTATGGTTTTAGCGACCTAATGATTTTCGATTGTTGATCATTGGAATTACGATTGCTGATTACTCTTACCTACCCAACTACTTACCTTTATTCTGGGTTGAGAATGGGCGGTAATCTACAATCATCTTTCATAATTCCCAGCGCACTAAAGTGCAGGCACAGTCTGTATTCCCTTATTTTTAAAATGTAACTGTACAGGCGAAGGCTGAGGCTAAGGCGAAGGAAAAAAATCCTTAATCCCTGTGCCCGAAGGGTGCTTTAATCTTATACCTTACTCCGCCTTAGCCTTCGCCTCAGCCTTTCCAGTATAAAAGTTAATTGCTCTGGGTAATAAAATTCTTTTGCACATTGAAAATCCGCTTTCTTTTTGGCGGAAAAAACAAAGATTGAACTTGTAATACTATAGCACAGTAACTACAATTAAGTCGCTATTTTCTTTTTTAACGATCGGAGCGACCTGTTTTATTTTCACCTTAATTTTACACATATAATAGTCAAATCCCGAGCTTCCTTAAAAACACGTATAATATAAAATCGGGGTACAACCCAAATATATTCACGATATTCAATGAAATAAATAAAAATTTATATTTTGCTCTTATTTCTGCAAGTACTTGCTCCGCTGGTCTGCCTTTGGCAACACCTCTTTTAATCTCTGAAACTCTTCTGTTAATTTCGTCTTGCCACGCGTGACTTACATTTGTATCTATTTCTTCATCGAGACTTATGATTAACTCATGAGCTAGTTTTGCACGAACATTTGGTGTAAGAGACAATAAATCATTTTTCATTTTTTTTGTTAAGTGAAGTTAACATTTACTTCTCCTATTTATTTACGGCTGACAACCTGGTAGGCATCCAAACTTGTGAGATACCACTCATTCGTTCTTTTTAAACCATCTTCGAATGATGTACAAGCCTTAAAACCGAATTCTTTATAAGCACGCTCTGTATCCAGCATCCTTCTCGGTTGACCGTCAGGTTTTGAAGTGTCCCAAATAATTTTCCCTTTAAAACTTGTTAATTTAACAATTAGATCAACTAATTTTTTAATAGTGATCTCTAAACCTGCCCCAATATTAACTGGCTCGCTTTTATTATATTTTTCCGCAGCTACTACCTTACTTTTGCCGATACAATAGTCAAATCCCGATCTTCCTTTAGGATATATGTAATGTAAAATCGGGGTAATAAAATCCCTTCCGCCGCATCTTCAACATAAGGGACGTGAATTAGAATATCAGGTAATTTGCTGTTTGCTAACTTATTAATAATTAATAGTCTCTAGATTATATGTGTCCAAGTTTGTTAATTCACTGTCCTAAATAAACTCCCACGATGGTTCGCCTGTGCCCCACTCCCAATTTTTTTCCTTCCATCTTAGCATCGATACATTTTTTTTATAACTGGCGGTAATTATTATATATAAAATAATTGCCTTCAGTGTTGTTTTATTATTATGATCCTTAACTTTTCTCCAGAGTTTTTAAAAATTCTGCAATTTCCTTGCTAAAGTTATTGCTAACACTGTAAAATTTATCAACCAATCTATCTAACCTTTCACCTCTCAATTCGAACCCATAAATATTTCTAAATACATGTCTGAAAGAAAGGTAGTCATCCAGTTCTGCAGCTAAATCTTCTGAAATAACCTGTGGGCGGATGCCCTTTATCTCTATGGTCATACGATACAGAAGCTCTTTGTGCCAGGCTTCGCTTTGAATAAGTCCACCATTGATATCATTGGTAATTCTTCTAAATATTCTCTCACAGCAGTTATAGAAATCATGAAGAATCGAGCCCAGCACTCTGCGATTATCTCCCTCATTTTTATTCTCCATTTCTTTTTTAAGCTCATCCGCTAACTTGTTTATACTTTCCAGCTCTTTATTAATCTCGGACACTATTTCCTGCCAAAATATTCTATTCCTTTTCATAAACTATCATCCCTTTCTTTCGTATTTTCTCTTTAAGCATCGCATCTAACTGCTCAAATGGCTTAAGATCAATAGCAAAACGAGATTTTTTCAACAAAAAAGCGTATGCTTTATAATACATTTCTTCTGGCAAACCTTCAATTGCTAAATCAATATCTGACCAGCTCGATAAAGCCGCATCTCTTGAAACGGAACCAAAAAGATAAATCTTGCTAAATTTGAATCCTGCAGACTCTAAAAGGTTAACAATCCGTTGCGCCTCTTCCCTATAATCTTTTTTTAGAGCTTCGCTTACTGCTTCTCGTCTTTTTATTATTTTTTCCAAATATGTTCCCATATTCGCTATGCAATACCCAACTGAATCTTATAGTGATTAATTGTTTTCTTTAGTCCCTCATCAAACGACATCTTCGCCTTAAAGCCAAAAAGTTGATCAGCTTTTGTCGTATCCAAGCAGCGCCGAGGTTGTCCACCTGGTTTTGTATTATCCCAAATAATTTGTCCTTCAAACTTAGTCAATTTCACAATCAAAGTTACTAAATCCTTGATTTTTATTTCAAATCCAGCGCCTATGTTCACTGCCTCGCTATTATTATATTTTTCCGCTGCCAATAAAATTCCTTCTGCCGCATCTACAACAAAAATGAACTCCCGCGATGGTTTGCCTGTCCCCCCCACACAGCTATTTCCCTTTTACCTTCTCTTTTTGCATCAATACATTTTTTTATTAAAGCAGGGATAACATGCGATGATTCAGGATTAAAATTATCACCAGGTCCGTACAGATTTACAGGTAAAAGGAAAATAGAATTAAAACCATATTGTTGCCGATATGCCTGGGATTGCACAAGCATCATTTTTTTTGCCAATCCCTAGCGCACTAAAGTGCAGGCAAAGGCTGAGGCAAAGGCGAAGGAAAAAAAAGAATATCCTTAATCCCTGTGCCCGAAGGGTGCTTGAATCTTATACCTTGCTTCGCCTTTGCCTTCGCCTCAGCCTTTCCAGTATGAAAGTTAATTGATCTGGGTTAGAAATTCTTTTGCACAAAAAACAAAGATTGAACTTGTAATACTATAAGGTGCGTTGGTTTCTTCGGGATAACCGTTCCACAGGTCTTCTTCTTTGAAAGGAACGGGTGTAAATTTAGGATAAGCGCAAATTGTCCCAATAGCCACAAACTTTTCAATTTTATTTAAATAAGCTTCGTGTAATAATTGTATGCCCATTATCGCATTTTCATAAAAGAATTTACCCGGCTTTTCACGATTGGCACCAATGCCTCCAACCACCGCAGCTAAGTGAATCACAATGTCTGGCTTTTGCTCGTTGTACATGTCTTTTATATCCTGCAGATCAATTAGGTTATATTCCGGTAAATCGGCTACGGCAATATTTTTACAGCCTCTTTTTCCCAGTTTTTTTAAAATATATGTTCCGAGGAATCCTTTACCGCCTGTAACCGTAACTCGTTTGTTTTCCCAAAAATTCATGTTTTACCTTGGTTTTTAGCAACGAACAATAGCTAACAAAAGAATTTTAGTGGAAAAAGTTTTCTTTATTGTTTGTTTTTGTTCGTTGCTCATTTTATGCTAGATTAAGCCATTTTTTTAAAGCTGATTCAACTCTTTTAAGATCGCATATATCTAACGTGCCCACTTTTTTCTTTATAATATCAGTATCTGCTAAATAGCAGCCTCTTTTTACCGCGGTTTTAACATTCAATCCTGCTTTTTTCCACTTTGAAATAATAAATTCACCCTCTCCAATATTCCTTGTTTTGCTGGTTAGCGGGGCAATAAAAACATCTTTATACTTTTTACCCTGATCACTTATGACAATTGCCGGTCTGACTTTATTAGTTGTTAAATCAGAAAAAGGATAAGGGAAAAGAACAACATCTCCCTTAGAGCAGTTCATTATAGACCTCATCTTCCTGGTTATTCCAGATATTATTCAGGGATTTTTCGCCTAACAATTGCCAATATTTCTTATCCTCGTTTACAATATCATTAATATTGTAAGGTAAAATAATAATCTCTACTCTCTTATCTTTAAAATTTTTTGGTAATGTTAAAATAATTTTGTTATCTTTTATTGTTTTTATTTCTCTAATTGCTTTCATAATATCCCCTTTATTTGTATGATATAAGTAATATAGTCGTTGTTCGTCTTGCCTGCCCCGTGAAATTTCTTTATCTTATTTCAACGAGCTTAGTTTTGTTAGTTTTGTTCTTTATTCATTTAATGGAATACTTTTTTATTGTTCGTCTTGCCTGCCCCGTGAAATTTCTTTATCTTATTTCAACGAGCTTAGTTTTGTTAGTTGCTCAATAGCCTTTTTTTTGCACCTTCTCTAAATCAGCTTTAACCATAATCTTCACTAATTCATTAAAAGATGTCTTTGGTTGCCATCCCAAAATATTTTTAGCTTTCTTAGGGTCACCTAAGAGCAAATCAACTTCGGTGAGGCGGAAGTAAAAAGGATCAACTTCAACTCTTACCTTACCTGTTTTTCGATCTATTCCTTTTTTATTTTCGTTTTCACCCTCCCATTCTAATTCCATATCGATCTCTTTAAACGCCAAATCTACAAATTCTCTCACAAAATGCTCTTCACCAGTCGCCAATACAAAATCATCAGGATTTTCTTGTTGTAACATCATCCACATTCCTTCCACATATTCTGGCGCATAGCCCCAATCTCTTTTAGCATCCAAGTTCCCTAAATACAATTTATCCTGTAATCCTGATTTAATACTTGCTGCAGCGTAAGTTATCTTTCTAGTAACAAATCTTCTCCCTCTCCTTGGTGATTCATGGTTAAATAAAATACCGTTTACAGCAAATAAATCATACGCTTCTCGATAATTTTTAACGATCCAATATGCGTATAGTTTAGCAACACCGTAAGGACTTTTAGGGTAAAAGGGAGTTTCTTCATTCTGCGGCACTTCCGTATCATCTCCATAAAGTTCACTGGTAGAAGCCTGGTAAAATTTTGTTTTTATTCCCGATTCTCGAATAGCATCTAATAATTTTAATGTACCGAGCGCATCGACCTCTGCTGTGTATTCAGGGACTTCAAAAGAGACGTTTACGTGGCTTTGTGCACCCAAGTTATAAATTTTCATCAGGTTCTATTTTTTCAATAAGTCTATTTAAATTGCTGGAGTCCGTCAAGTCTCCATAATGTAAGATCATTTTGCGGTTATTAACATGAGGGTCTTTATAGAGATGATCAATTCTGCCTGTATTAAAAGAGCTGCTGCGCCGAATAATGCCGTGGACTACGTAACCTTTTTCCAAGAGTAATTCTGTTAAATAAGATCCGTCCTGTCCGGTTATTCCGGTTATTAATGCTTTTTTCATTGTTTTTTTTTGGTTAATGGTTATTGGCTATTCTCTATTCCTTATTTTCCATTATCAATTCTCAATTCACAATTAACAATTCTCAATTGGCTATTTAATTTTTTTTCTTCCACCCCCGCCACGCTTCGCCATCGGCTATTCGCTTGCCTGTTTGATGAATATATTTGTAATCTCATCAGAAATCCCCAGCGCACTAAAGTGCAGGCACAGTCTGTATTCCCTTATTTTTAAAATGTAACTGTACAGGCAAAGGCTGAGGCGAAGGCGAAGGAAAAAAATCCTTAATCCCTGTGCCCGAAGGGTGCTTTAATCTTTTTCCTTACTCTGCCTTAGCCTTCGCCTCAGCCTTTTCGTTGTAAGAGTTAATTGCTCTGGGTAATAAAATTCTTTTGCACAAAAAACGAAGATTTGACTTGTAATACTATAACGCACTAAAGTGCAGGCGAAGGCTGAGGCGAAGGCGAAGGAAAAAAAAGAATATCCTTAATCCCTGTGCCCGAAGGGTGCTTTAATCTTATACCTTGCTTTGCCTTCGCCTCAGCCTTTTCGGTATGAAAGTTAATTGATCTGGGTTAGAAATTCTTTTGCACAAAAAACGAAGATTTGACTTGTAATACTATAAGCATCTAAAAAGGAAACGGCTACATCCATTGATAAATCCTCTTGGATATCTTCAGAATAACTGTAACAATATTGACATCTGAGATTACATCTGTTAGTTACCAAAAATTCAATTGTGGGAGAAGCTAAAGGATGGTCAATACGCCTTGGTAATTTTGAAATCAATTCATCAGGTAGGTCTATTGGGGATGGTAGTACATTAATATTAGCACCTAACTTGAATTCCATAACGATAATATACAAAATCTAAACATGGCTTGTCCTTTGATGAATATATTAAACGTGGGCAATTTATTTTGATTGCGGGTGCAAATATAAAATATATCGCGCCGGCTTTTTTAGGCGACTAACTGGAAATTACGCTCGAAGGAACTAAAGCCGGTTGAACAAGTATGACCTTTAAACAAGAAATTTTTAATACGAAAACAAAGAAAAATATTTTTGAAGCTACCGTGGTCGGCGTTTTTATTAACGAAAAAGGAAGACCGGTGGTTATGGATAAAAAGTTTAAAAACGTATTTTTTTAACTTAAATTTGGAGGAAAAATTTCATGAAAAAGTACTTAATAATAATTGGAGTTCTGCTCACCCTAATTTTTACCCATTTTTCATTAAATGCGTGTACCAATTTTTTAATTTCCAAAGGCGCATCAAAGGACGGTTCAACTATGATCACTTATGCTGCTGACGCACACGTGCTTTATGGCGAACTTTATTTCACACCAGCTGGCGACCATCTCCCCGGAGAGATGCTGGATATTTACGACTGGGATTCAGGGAAATACCTGGGGCAAATCAAACAGGTCGTTCACACATACACCGTTGTCGGAAACATGAATGAGCACCAGGTTTCAATTGGTGAAACAACCTGGGGCGGCAGAAGTGAACTGAGAAATAAAGACGCGATCATGGATTATGGCAGTTTGATGTATGTATCGCTTCAGCGCGCAAAAACAGCCAGGGAAGCGATAAAAATTATGGGTGAACTGGTCGCTGAATATGGTTATTACAGTTCCGGTGAATCTTTTTCCATTGCTGATCCGGATGAGGTTTGGATTGTGGAAATAATCGGAAAAGGATCCGACAAAAAAGGAGCTGTTTGGGTAGCACGCCGGGTGCCAGATGGATATGTTTGCGGTCATGCCAACCAGGCGCGAATCCGGCAATTCCCTTTGAGTGATTCTAAAAACTGTCTCTATGAAAAGGATGTGATAAATTTAGCCAGGGAAAAAGGGTGGTTCGATGGCGAGGATAAAGATTTCAGTTTTGCTGATACTTATGCACCTTTAGATTATGGCGCTTTGCGGTTTTGCGAAGCCAGGGTTTGGAGCATGTTTCGCCGTGCTGCTCCGTCATTAAATCTTTCCATGGATTATGTCAAAGGTGTGAAAGGTGCTAAACAGTTGCCGTTGTGGATCAAGCCGGATGAAAAGCTTTCCGTCCGTGATGTGATGGAACTGATGCGCGACCATTTTGAAGGATCTGATTTTGATATGACCAAAGACATTGGCGCAGGACCGTACAAGCTTCCCTACCGCTGGCGTCCCTTGACATGGGAAGTGGATAGCGTCCGCTACTGTAATGAACGTGCGACATCTACCCAGCAAACCGGGTTTTCTTTTGTTGCTCAAGCCCGCTCCTGGCTGCCAGATCCCATCGGAGGTGTGCTTTGGTTCAGTGTTGATGACACTTACAGTACTGTTTATATTCCCATGTACTGCGGAATTAAAGAAGTGCCGAAAAGTTATGCTGTCGGAACAGGAGATTTCCAGCACTTTACCTGGGAATCTGCTTTTTGGGTATTTAATTTCGTTTCCAATTATTGCTATTCACGATACAGCGATATGATTATCGATGTGCAAAAAGTGCAGAGGGAATTGGAGAGTAAATTTTTGGCTGACCAGCCCGGGGTTGAAGAAGCCGCATTAACTTTGTACAAACAATCTCCACAACTTGCTTTTGAGTACTTAACAAATTATTCTATAAATTTGGGAAATTCTACTGTCAAAAGATGGAAAAAATTGGGTGAGTTTTTGATTTACAAATATCTTGATGGCAATGTCAAAGATGAATTAGGTAAAGTGACTCATCCGGGTTATCCGAAATCGTGGTATCGCAATATCGTTAATAAAACTAAAGATCATTTTGAAATGAAAAAGCTTGAAGGTGAACAAGGGACGCATTAATACTTTTCAAGAAATTAGTTTGGTTAGATTATTGGGTAATTAGTGGAATGGGTAATAAGGTAATTGGGGGAATAAATTTTCTCTGGTATTATCTTATTACTTTTTTCAAGTTAGTTTAAATCCTAATCCAACGGTAGAAATTGATTTCAGAGGTCAGGTACTTCAAGTCCTTGATCTGAAAATTTTGATAGAACTTAAAAGGATCTCCAAAGACCCAATAGACAAGCAACGACTCCCTGTGCTTGAAGAGACATTACGGCAATTGGAAAAAAGTTAGATATGGGCAGCGACCATATAAAATTGAAAATTAGCGGGGCGCTACTTATACTGGGCGAACCTTACATCCCATTATCTGTCAGTAGAGAAAATTGTAATTGTTTGAATCGTTGACAATTGACAATTAGCAGTTCACAATTGTCAATTATTCGTGAATGTTAGTTTCAATATTAAGTTCAAAACGAATTAAATTGTCAATGGATAATTGAGAATTGTCAATTGACAATGTCTTAATCCAAGTTTACTCTTAAACAGACGGTTTTACCCATACATTCCCCCCTCAAACATCTTCTTAATCTCCAACATATCACTGGTTTTCCCCAAAGCACACATTAATTTAATCCTAGCTTTTGGCCCGGAAAGATCACCGCCGTAAATAATGCCGGCATCGTGAAGTTTTTTCCCGCCACCGGTGCCGCCGTAAAGACCAAGCACACGACCTTTGAAACAGCGGGAGGTGAGCACAACAGGCAATCCCAAATTAATTGCCCGTAAAACTTTTTCTGCGGCTTTGGTTGGCAAATTCCCCCTGCCCAGTCCTTCAATGACAAAACCTTTAATGTTATTTTTCAATCCATAGTCTATTGATGAACCATCGTTACCGGCTGACATTTTGTATAATGCAACATTAGGTTCAATTCTTTTTGCTACAATCGTCTCTCTTATTATCGATTTTCGAAAAATAATCACATGATCCGGGTCGATAATTCCCAGGGGCCCATAACCCGGGGATTCAAGCGTTGCCACGTTGCTGGTATAAGTTTTAATCACTTCCCGGGCAGCGTGAATTTCATCGTTTTTTACTACCAGTGTACCAAGATTGCGGCAGGAGTCTGAACTGGCAGCTTTAACAGCAGCAAGCAGGTTTGTTGGTACATCAGTGCCCAGTTCATCAAAACCGCGCATGGCAGCAGTAAGCACAATTGGTTTTTCCGAATCCACTAACAGATCAATTATGTATGCGGTTTCTTCAAGTGTATCTGTGCCGTGAGTAACAATGATCCCATCAACTTCATCCCTGACAAGGTGTTGGTTAATTGTTTGCGTTAGCCGGAACATCATTTCCGGTGTCATTTCGGAACTGTCGATATTTGAAAACTCTACTAATTTCAATTGGGCAAACATATTAATACCCGGCACCGAGTTCAGCAATTCCTTCCCGCTTTTTGCCGGTACAAAAGCATCTTTAACCGGGTCGTATTTCATGGCAATGGTTCCGCCGGTGGTAATGACTAAAATATTTTTCATTAATATATCCTTACATTTTTAATTGGATTTTGTCAAGATGTTGGTAGAAAGCTGTATGATGCTAGTCACTGGATTCTCGATACTTGATTTCCCATCCAGTATCCTGACATTATTATCAAGTATCCAGAAACCAATATCAAGAATCCAGCATCCACGCAAGGCATCAACAAATTTTTAGAATCCAAAAGCAAAGGAACACATCTAAAAGTTGATAGGAACAACAGCTACAAAGATGAGTAAAATAATAATTAAAATCAAGTGAGAAATTTAACCGGAGTAAAAAATGAGAAACAAAACTTTTATTTTATTATTCATTCTATTAATGACTTTTTCTTTATCTCAGCAAGTTTTTAGTCAGGACCCGTTTGATGTCAAAATCCTGACCGTGTCAGGGAAATTGTCTCAAACGCAGGTTAGTCCGGGTGTTTCGGTTGAAATTGATGTAACAGCAAATATTGAACACGAATTTCACATTAATGCACGTAAACCGAGTGAAGAATATCTTATTCCCACTGTGCTGAAATTTGATCCAATTGAAAATGCTGCATTTGGTGAGATCAATTATCCCAAACCCAAAATGGCAAAATTTTCTTTTTCCGAATCAGCCATCGCGGTTTATGAGGGAACAGCCAAATTCACTGCTGAACTCAAATTAAATTCAGCGTTACAAACAGGTAAAAACGTTGTGAAAGGATCCCTCAGTTTCCAGGGCTGTAATGATGTGAATTGTTTTGCGCCCCAGGATGTGTCGTTCGAAATCCCATTTGAAGTTGGATCCGCCGGGGAAGCCGGAAAACAAGTGTTAGAAACTCAGTCAACCATAAGAGATGTTGCTACTGAAACCGGTGGTGATTTAGAAACGAAAGAAATAGTGAAACAAGAAAGCCCGGAAACAGATGTTAA
>JADHVV010000146.1 GCA_016783825.1 Candidatus Zhuqueibacterota bacterium
TTGGGATATCGGTAATATCAATCATTGCTGCATTCATGGAGATTGACCCGATAAACGGCGCTTTTTGGTCTTTAATTAAAACATAGCCTGCTTTAGTAATTTTGCGATCCAGTCCATGATAATAGCCCAATGGTATGGTGCCAATTACTGAATCTCGTTTTAATCTGCCTGCAGAATGATAACCAAGGCGGCTTCCCTTTTCCAAATGTCGGATCTGGACTAATTCGGTTTTTAAACTCATTACCGGTTTTAGAGGAGTGTGAATTCTACCATCGTTATATTGTTCGGGCGGTAACACGCCATACAAAAGTATGCCCAGACGGACACCATCGGCAATTGTTTCTGGCTGAGCTAAAAATGTTGTACTATTAGCAAAGTGTAAACATTTTGGATATATTTGTTTTTTGTTTAATTTTTTAGCAATTGTGTTTAATTTGCTGTATGATTCTCTAGCACTAATCGGATCCCTGGGTTGTCCGTATATTCCTTGTAAAATCAGGTGCGGTTGTTTATTGGCTTGCTCAGCTATTTTGACGACCTTGGAAGGTGCAATTCCCATCCGGTTTAAACCAACATTTACGTTCAGATGAATTTTACATTCTTTCCCCATTTGTTTGGCAGCATCTTCCAAATATGGCAAAATTGATTGATGGATCACAGTAACGCTTAAATCATTTCGCACAGCCAGCTCTGCCATCCATTCCGGTATTGGATTCATAACGAGAATTTCGCCATTTATATTTTCAATGCGCAGTGATATTCCTTCCTGGGGTGTTTCAACCGCAAAATGAGTACAACCAACTTCTGTTAAACTTATTCCAACTTCTTTGATCCCGTGTCCATACGCATCAGATTTTAGAACAGCGTATAATATTGTGTCCCTAGGAAGTTTTGATTTAAGATACTTATAATTTGACTTTAACGCATCCAAATCAATTAACAACTTATTCCAGGGATCTTCATATTCCTTTGGTATAGCAGGAGGCGATAAACTGTTTGTATTATTATTTTTCATTTTTTATTTAATAATCGTTATGAAAAAAAAAATTAACATTCGTCAAATTTTATAACGATTAAAAATCTCCTTTCTTGTCGGACAATTACAGGTATAGTTACTGCCAAAAGAGACCATATAATTACAATTTTTTTCAGGCGTGTATTTGACAAAAAGAACGGTACCACCAACGTTTTGTTCAACTTCGCAACAAGCTCGTGTTTTTTGGTTAAAGCAAGAAAAATTTGTTTTACATTCGGTAGTTTTTTTTATGGTCTCGTTTTTAATTTTTAGTGACATTTGGATAAACTCCCTATCAAAGTTAAGGCTATTTTTATAATAAATTTCTCATTTAATATGGAACTATCTGAGTACTTAATTTAAAATTTTTACCAATTGGATATCATAAATAATTTCTTTTCCTGCTAAATCATGGTTACCATCTACTATTACTTTTTGATTTTCAACCTTAATAACTTTCATACTCAACGTATTTCCATTTTTTAATTTTAAATCATATCTCTCTCCAACCTTTGGCGTAATTTTTTTAATATTATCAATATAAAATGCAAACACTAGTTCTTTATTATATATACTATATGCTTTTTCAGGAGGAAGGCTAAAGCTATTTGTTTCTCCTTCTTGCATTCCCTATATTGGATCCTGGATGGTTCGGCTCATATCATCATTTCCCAGTTGATATCTTTGAGGATCCTTATTCTGAGTAGATCGGATAACTCGACCATCATTTAGCTTTTCAGTGAAATGCAATAATATTGTATCACCGATTTGTGCTTTTCTTGTTTCAGCTTCTTGTTCTGAAGTTCTCATTTATTTATTCCTTGTAATTCACTAATATTTTGCTTTATAAAAATTATGTAATCTGAACCGGGAATCCCTAAAATTATGAGTTTTATGCCAATCCTCTTAAAATTCACAATTTGTCTTTAAATAAATTTTTCATTTCGAATATTGATTTATTTAAAACTCCTTTTTAATTCGAGAGTTAAGGACTAAAATATTAACATTAGTCAAATGCAATAACGGTTAAAAATTTCTTTCCTTGTCGGACAATTGCATATATGGTTATTACCCAAAATCATTTTATAATTACAATGTTCTTTATTCGTACAATAGATGAAAAGGACAGAACCATTAATACGATATTCAACTTTACAACAGACCTGATTATGAGTGGATAAACAAGAAAAATTCTTTTTACATTTGGTCGTTTTTTTTATGGTCTCTTGTTTTATCTTGATTTGCAGCAGCATTTGATTTTTTTTATATAGGATTTGATTTTTGCAAGTGCTCAATCTAAGTATATTGAAATTGTCGATTAATATTTCAATGTTGTGCATCAAGTAAATTTGCACCTTCAAAATCCGCTGAATTTACATTAACTTTGCGCAAGTTTGTATTAGTCAAATTCGCTCCACAAAATAGGGTATCGATAATTTTTGCTTTATTTAAATTTGCTTCTTCCAGGTTTGAAAATACTAATATTGCCTTATTCAAAATAGCGCCTGTTAAATCTGCTCTAGAAAAATTTGAATATGATAATATACAACAGCTAAAGTTAGTAAATTTACAAATTGAATTTTTAAAACTCACATACCGTAAATCTTCTCCTGTAAAATCCAAATGTGATAAATCGAATCCATCAAGATTTCTCTTTTCTTTTAACAAGTCTAAAATTTGTTCTTTTGTATTAGCCATATTTAATTCTCTTAATAAATTATGTCAACATTAATAAAATTTATTTTTAAATGTAAAAATAGAATATGGGAGTAGTCAAACTATTTTTTGATTATTTTCACTAATTCAATATCATAATTAATATCCTTACCAGCCAATAGATGATTTCCATCCAAAGTCACTTTGCCTCCTCTAATATCTATTACCCTGACTTTCAGGTATTTATCCTCTTTCAATTTTACACGATAGTGATTATTTATTTTTGGTTTTTCATTTTTAAAGTTGCTCATGTTAGCTTCAAACACCAATTGTTTTTCATAATTTCCGTAAGCTTTCTGAGCCGGAATAGTAAAAGATTTTTTTTCTCCCTCAGCCATACCAACAATTTCGACTTCAACAGGACGAATAAAATCATGATTTCCCAATTTGTACATCTCAGGCTCTTCCCTTTTTCTTGACGTTCGAATCATTCGTCCATCATTAAGTTTTTCAGAATAATGTATCAGAATCTCATCCCCGATTTTTGCTTTTTTAATGTCTGTATTTACCATCTTATTTCCTTTCAATATATAATTGTAATTATAACCATATTTTGATTTTATTTATCATTTTGAAGGAGAAATCCCCTGAATAAGAATTTTTTTTCCTGCTTTTTTAAATTTTACGTTTATTTTTTCAGTTTCTCCATTTCCAGTAATTATTTTTGTTATTCTTCCAATGTCATCAAAAATCCTATGATATAATATTTGTCCCTTTAAAAATGTTTTTGATGGATCATATTCAAGCACTTTGTCATTAATCTTTGTCTTTACTTTCGATTTTCCTTTATGCTTCTTCAACTGTTTTTCTTTAATCTCATATTTTGCCAGTTCATCGATAGTTACCAATGTGTTTGATGAACAGCTGCTACATTGCAACCAATAACTTTTATCAGATGGTCCTTGTCTCATTAATTTCATATAAGTTTTTTCTTTACATTTTTGACAATATTGATAAATCTCTCCGATTCGATATTTTATCATTTCTTATATTTCCTACCAATTAATGTTTTTGTATTACCTTAATTTTGCATCTATAATAGTCAAACCCCGATTTTCTTTATTTAAATAACTGTGGTGCAAAATCGTGTATTAATTATATTGCTACACATTCCAAGCTTTTATTCAACAATTCAATAATTGTTTTAATATTCACAGGAAAATCAAAAAAGGATGTTGCCCCTGCTTTCAATGCTTCATGTTTCATGTTTGACTTTTTAAAGTCTATAATAATTATTGGTGTTTTTTTCTTAAAGTCCTTTACATTTAAAATAAGTTCAATTGCATCCGATCCTTGTAGGCTAAATTGAGCGATAATGCTTTCAAACGAATTTTTCCTTGTTAATTGAGTCGCCTCTATTACATCAGTAGCAAGGATTAATTCATATTCATTAATAACCAATTCCTGGATTAATTTTTCTCTGAAAAAAGATTTTTCCATTACTAATAGAATTTTTAATTTATTCATTTAATGAAAATACCTGATCTTAAAAACAATTGTTTATTCAAATGTTTTACTTCATCTTCGCAAAGACAGTGCCAGGTGAATAATAAAATAAAAATCCCGCTTCAGTAATTAAAAGCGGGATTGTGTAATGTTTGGTTAATGTTATGTTATTAAAAGGAATAGCTACGAAGCTAAAGAAGTGCTAGTAGAAAATAGTTGGTTTATTTTACAGCAATGTTGTTATATTAGCACAGTAAACTATAATTTTAACGAAGAATTAAAGTGGTAGTGTAAATAATATGCACACAACATCTAATTGTTTATCAAACATGTAAATATAGTTCTCATTATTAAAGGGTAAAAACAAAAAGTGTGCATATTTTTCTCACAACATTATTCTATTCCAAAGTTGTGAAGCTTATTGTACAGGGCTCTTCTGCTAATACTTAAAATCGCGGCAGTTTTTTTTCTATTGCCATTAGTCATGGCTAATGTTTTTACAATGATCTTTTTTTCAGCGTTTTGTAAGGTAATTCCTATGGGAATCGTTAAATATTTTTTATCTTTTTTTGATCTTTTTATTCTCTCTGGTAAATGATTAAAATTTACATAATCCTGTTTACAAATTAGTACTGCTCTCTGAATAACGTTTTTTAATTCTCGCACATTTCCGGGCCAGGAATATTCTTCAAAAGTATCATAAGCATCTTGTTGAAATCCCTTTATCTTTTTGTCAAATTCTTTACAAGCAAAATGTAATAATTCGTCAGCAAGAATTTTTACATCGCCCTCCCTTTCTCTCAATGGAGGAAGAGTAATTGTAAAAACACTTAACCGATGAAACAAATCTTCCCTGATAATAGAATCATTTTGAACAGTCGCCGATGTTAGCTCCTCATTACTGGCTGCGATTACTTTGACGTCTGTTTTAATGAATTTTCTTCCACCGATTCTCTGAAATTTTTTAGTTTCTAAAACCCGCAATAGGCTGATTTGAGTCGCTTCGTCCATACTGCTGATTTCATCCAAAAATATTGTACCACCAGCCGCTTGCTCAAAGGTACCAATCTTTGTTTCTGTTGCTCCAGTAAAAGCGCCCTTTTGATGACCAAATAGTTCACTCCCAACTAATTCACGAGAGATCGCACCTGTGTTAACGGGAATGAAAGGGCCATTAGATCGGTTGCTTCTTTTGTGAATAGATTCTGCAACCAGTTCTTTTCCAGTGCCGCTTTCCCCTAATATTAAAACAGTTACCTCATTTGAAGCTGATTCTTGAATACGTCGGAACACCAGCCTCATCTGTGGGCTATTGCCTGTCAATTTATCAAATTTATTAATGTTTGAATTAGTGAAGTCTGACATTATGAAAAAAAGAGTTGTTAAATTTTGTTGAGACCGTGATTTATAGAAACCTTATTAAAGCACTTAATATAATATATATACTCATCACAAAGTGGTTTTGAGATTTTTCAAGTTTCTACAAAATTGAAAAATACTTTTTTTGCTTTTTCTAATTAATTTTATTATATTTAGCCTAAAGATTGTAATAATTAAACATCGGGCTAAATATCATGGAAATACCACTATCAGAAAATAATTTAATTGAGTTAAAAAATTTACATAAAAAGATAAAAAATAAGAAACAAGCTGATCGTATAAAAATAATATTATTATTCAATAAAGAATATACCAAAAAAGAAATAGCTTCAAATATATTAATTAAAGAAAATACAGTTAGTTATTGGATAAATAAATTCAAGTCAAGTTTAAGCATTGACGATTGGCTTAAAAATAATTATAAATCATACTGGGGGAAATTAACCTCAAAACAATTATCATTAGTCCAAAATTATATTAGAGAAAATATTATTATTGATCTAAAACAAGTAATCACTTATGTAAAAGAGCACTTTGAAGTAGATTATTCATAAGTGGAATGAATCATTTAATCCATTCACTTGGATTTTCATTTAAACAACTGAGCCTTTTCCCAACAAAAGCTGTAAAAGCATGGATTGAAAAAGGAACTATAAAATATATCAGAACGAATACTGGACGAAACCGCTTAAATTTAAATGGAGCATATAACCCAAATAATCAAGATGTTATAATTAGAGAAGATTACACCATTAATGCACAATCAACAATTAAACTCTTTAAACAAATAGAAACACAATATCACAATGCAAATTCGATTTATGCGTTTTCTGACAATGCAAAGTATTATAAATGTAAATTAATAACAGAATATTTAAAAACTTCAAGAATTAAGCTCATATTTTTACCTCCCTATTCGCCCAATTTAAATCTAATTGAACGATTATGGAAATTTATGAGAAAGGAAGTAATAAACACAACCTATTATCCTGAATTTCAAAGCTTTAAAACAGCAATAAGAAACTTTTATGAAAATATTGATAAATATAAAAAGGAGTTAAAACAATTCATTGGAAATAAATTTCAATTAATTGATGTTAATATCAAAACCACTTTGGCTTGAGTATAACTATTATTATTATTAAAGTCAATGCAAAACATTAAAACTTTTAAAAAGAAAAAGCGACACGCCAAAAAAATTGGATTAATCCTTGAAAAAGAGTAATTAGTTTATTATATTTGAAAGTGAAAAAATTATGCAATTAGAATAGAGAGGATTAAAAATTATGCGTAGGCTATTGATTGTATCAAATCGACTTCCCACAAGTATTTCCAAGAGAAGATAAAATAATTTGATTTAATCATAAAAAAACTTGACTTTTTGGTAAATAATTAATACTTTCCAGTTTGAAAAATTTAGCTTATGATAGAATTATAACGTATAAAAATGTGAGGATTTAAGATGAAAAGAACATTTCAACCGAGTAGAAGAAAAAGAGTGAATAAACATGGTTTCAGGGAGAGAATGAGCAGCAAAGCAGGCAGAGTGGTTTTGAAAAGAAGAAGGGCAAGAGGCAGGAAAAAACTAACCGTGAGTGATGAATAAAGCGTGATCTTATGATTGCGGAACCGACAGATTTGAAATTACGCAAAAATGAAATTCTTCGAGGCAGGATAAGTTTTGATAATATCTTCAAAAATGGAGAATGGATTCCAGGAAAATATAGTTCGGTTTTATATGTTAAATCAGGTTCAAGAAAAGTTGGTTTTGTTGTTTCAAAAAAAATAAAAAAAGCAGTTATTAGAAATAGACAAAAAAGGTTATTGAGAGAAATTTTTCGGTTAAATAAAAAAAGGTTTCCCGAGTCGTTTCATATCGTTTTGTTGACAAAAGGACTCACAGATGACTTTTTTTTATTGAAGCAGGATGTCCTGAATTTATTGGAAAAAATTAAAACCTGATTTTTTTTGTTCTCTTCAGGGGGTGGGATAGATTATATTGCACACCTTCGAATATGTAACATATTGATTTGTAGCAAATAAAAATTAAAAGGGGAATTGGGTTTTATCCCACCCCCTTAACGGGGCAAATCAATTTATAATTGTAATTAGCCTTAATTATGAAATATGTTTTTATATATTTAATTAAGTTTTATCAAAAGGCGATATCGCCTTTTTTTTTGCCATCGTGTCGATTTTATCCTACGTGTTCGGAATACTCTGTTCAAGCGCTAAAAAAATATGGAGTAATCAAGGGGGCGTTTTTGTCTACGTGGAGATTTTTGAGGTGTAATCCTTTTAATAAGGGTGGCTATGATCCGGTGAAATAAGTAGTATCAAGGTCGAGATCAAGAAAAAATTTAAAATGGATTTTTTGTAGCCACTCAAAAATATATGACAAAATAAATAGTGAAACAGAAAGTTGTCAGAAATTTGCATTAAAATTAGCAGAACAATTTATAGCAGAATAATAAAAAATATAGTGTATAATAATTCTGCTATAAATTATTCTGTGAAAAAATCACCTTATTATTATAGCGAATAATTTTCTTACCACCTATTATTAAGAGAATATAATTTTTTCTTGATCTTAATCTCGACCTTGATCTTAATCTAGTTGCAAAATTATTCGTAAAATAACATATCATTTAAATTTATAGAAATTCTGGTTCATCCAGGTTAGGAAATAAGAATGGATAAAAAAACAATTTTTGCATTTCTGCTAATCGGATTTATTTTAATTCTGACTCAGACAGACTTTTATCGTGATAAGATATTAAAGCTGCCGCCAAAGCCGGTTGTCACCGAAACTCAACCGGATAGTAGTTTTTCGATTAATGATTCTGCCAGCAAACCAGGGACTGTGCGCGAAACAAGTCCAATTCAAAAACCAGTCAGGGATGTCCCTGAACCGGAGACGTCTAAAATTGAAGAAAGTGAACTGGCGGTGCTTTTAAATCGTGATAAAGATACCCGGTTTGAAGATGTTGTTATAGATGCGGATTTATATACAGCCAGAATTAATCCAAAGGGTGCTGTGGTATCAAGCTGGAAGCTGAAGAAATTTAATTACAATGGCGATGAGAGTGTCGAGTTAATTGAAAAAGAAGACGGCAACCTGGGATTCTTTTTTATTAACCAGGAAGATACTTTAAACACCTATAATGCTTATTTTAAACCAGATAAAAACGCCATCACCTTTGAAGGAAAAAATGAAGTTGAATCAGTCAGGTTTGTGTTAGACCTTGGAAATAATCGCCAGGTAATAAAGACGTTTACTTTTTACAAGAGTGAATATATCTTTGATCTGAATATAGATATAATAGAGTTGGCGACTGAATTTGATAAAAGTCAATATTTTCTGGCATGGCAGTCGGGATTAAAATATACCGAGTTAGATTACTCAAACAATATCAGCAAGGAAGATATTGAAGGCTCAAAGGCGTATGTTTACCAGGGAGAAAGTAAGGAAGAGTTGAAGTTGCCGGCCAAGCCTTATCAAACGAAGTCCCGTTCAGATTTTAGCGGTGTTGTTGATTGGGCAGCGATAAGAACCAAATATTTTGCCATGATAATCCTTCCTGATAAGGATGATGAAATTGAACCGGAACTGATCGGCAAAACAGCGCCACTGTACCGGGATCCGGATCTGAAGGATAGGGTTAAAAAAGAATTTTCTCTCCTTTTGAAAAATAAAATTTCTCCATCAGATAATATTAAGTCTGTTTCCCAACACTTCCGGGTTTACTTTGGCCCGCTGGATTATTATATTATTAAGGATTACCACCCAACACTGGCAAAAATAATGGATTTCGGTTTTACTTTGTTCCGACCTTTTGCCAGGGGAGTTCTATGGTCTTTTATAAATTTACACAAAATCATACCCAATTATGGAATAGTTTTGATAGTTTTTTCAATATTGATCAAAATTCTTGTTTGGCCATTGACGAGAAAAAGTTATGCTTCAATGCACAGAATGCAGACGCTGCAGCCGAAATTGACTGAGCTGAAAGAAAAATATGCAAAAGATCCGCAGCGCGTGAATAAAGAAACAATGAAGCTTTACAAACAAGAAGGGGTCAACCCGGTTGGCGGGTGCTTGCCGCAGCTTATTCAGATGCCGCTTTTGATAGCGATCTTTATCGTTTTTAGAAATACAATAGAACTCCGGGATGCGTCGTTTTTTTGGTGGATAAGCGATCTTTCCGCGCCGGACACAATTTATAAGCTTCCGTTTTCCATTCCATTCTATGGAAACTTTGTGAATGTGCTCCCCATTATTATGGGTATTACCATGTTTTGGCAGCAAAAAATGACAATGAAGGATCCAAAACAAAAGATGATGGTCTATATGATGCCGATATTTTTCACGCTGATTTTTAACTCGTTTCCATCGGGACTTAATTTATATTATGCTCTATTTAACGTGTTCTCCATCGCGCAACAGAAGTGGGCGCCTGAAAAAAAAGAACAGCAACCGCAGGTTGTCGCAACTAAAAAAGTACCGGTAAAAACGAAACAAATAAAAGGTAAGAATAAGCGAAATAAAAACGGATAAGTTTCTAATTTGAAAAGAAACGAAATTTAAAAAGCCCTGTCGAGTTTTATTGGTGGGGCTTTTTGTCTATTGTGCCCACAGTGATTTTGTTTCTGGTATTAGTATGTTCTTTTTCAACGCTAAAAATGAATATCAACTTTTGCATAGCGCATGGAGCATGGTGCAACAAGATGCAAATAATCTCTGCAGAGACGCACCCTTCGAGCATAAAAAAAACGCGGAGTGCTCGAAGAGAGCAGGATTAATGATAATTTATCAATAGCTCAAATTAATGAGCTTTTCTTTTGTTGCTTTTTTTCAGTGTCTTTCTTTGAGTGCTTCGCTACTTTGCGGTGCCTAAAGTTTGGCTCCAAAAAACACTACCGAGATGCAGAGAGCGCAAAGTATACATTTTTCCGCTATGCGCCCTGCTCTTTGCGCCATGCATTCGGGATGACCGATAATTCACTGAAAACAACCGGGCAAAAGTTGCAAAACAATCCTTAAAAAGAATAAAATGAAAGATTATATTTTAGACGATACCATTGCCGCAATTTCAACGCCGCCGGGGCATGGGGCAATTGCGATTATTCGATTGTCAGGAACAGGGGCTTTTTCAATTGCAAAAGAAATTTTCAGGTCGGATGAAAATTTTGAAAAATTAGCTCCCTGGCGAACTGCGTTTGGAAAAATATATGACAATAAGGACGAAATCGATGAAGTTATTCTTGTAAAATTTGCTCGCCCCAATTCATATACCAAAGAAGACATGGTGGAAATCAACAGTCACGGAGGCGGATATGTCAGTCGCAGAATATTGGAATTGTTGCTGGACAAAGGAGCGAGGCTTGCAGGGCCGGGTGAGTTTACACTTCGTGCATTCCTGAACGGACGAATGGATCTCTCCCGCGCAGAAGCCGTGTCTGATTTAATCCAGGCGCAAACAGAGCTCAGTCTTCAAACAGCGTTGAACCAGTTGGATGGCAAGCTGTCCCACAGAATAAAGGAAATAAGAGACGAGATTGTGGACTCGACATCTTTACTTGAATTGGAATTAGATTTTTCAGAAGAGGATTTGGAGTTTGTAAACAGACAGGAATTGATCGAGAAGATCGGGAAAATAAAAAGTGAAATTTCAGATTTAATCTTTTCTTTCCGGGTTGGAAGAATTGCCCGCGAAGGGGTGAAGTTGGTGATCACGGGAAAACCCAATGTTGGCAAGTCAAGTTTGTTGAACCGGTTGGTAAAAGAAGAGCGGGCGATTGTAACGGACATCCCCGGCACAACTCGCGATGCGCTTGAAGTTCACCTGGACATAAGCGGCGTTCTTTTTCGTATTGTCGATACCGCAGGATTGATACATACAGACGATCCGATAGAAAAAGAAGGGATCCGGCGGGCGGAGCAGCATCTTAAGACGGCTGATATTATTGTCCATCTTTTTGATGGATCAAACAAGCTGGAAAAGAACGATCAGAAAATTATAGACAAGGTCGAGATGCTGTCAAGCGTTAATGTCATCCGGGTGTTAAATAAGGCGGATAGAGATCAAGTGTTGAACAAATCAGAGCTGTGTCGAAATAGTGACCAAATATTGTCGATTTCTGCGCTGAACGGATCCGGGATAAAACAATTAGAAAAGCAGTTGCTCAAGGTTGTTTTTGGTAAGAGCGAAAATCGTCTGCAACAAACCATGGTTACAAATGTGCGTCATTGCGATAGTTTGAAAAATGCCCTGGCGAGTCTAACTGATGCTGTTGGCGAAATTGAAAAAGGTGTATCTTCTGAATTTATTACTGTCTATTTGCGCGATGGGCTGGACAGTCTGGGTAAAATTGTCGGGGAGGTTACCAGCGAAGATGTTTTAAATAATATTTTTTCAAAATTTTGTATTGGGAAATGAGTAAATTGGGTAATAAGGTAATTAGTTTATAGGGTAATTGGGAATTCATAATATTGATAAATTTGTTAT
>JADHVV010000147.1 GCA_016783825.1 Candidatus Zhuqueibacterota bacterium
AACCACAGTCACCGTAATCAGAGACGCAATCGTTATTAAAATACCTTGTCTTTCAAAATTATTGGCGATAAGCCCGGGAATTACCCAGCCAATCACCCTGAATTCCAGTGAAGCCGGAAAAATGATAGGAAGAAATTGCTGCCAGAGAATTGTCCAAGTTCCCCCGACAAAAATCATAAAAACAAACCGTCTTATGCCAAATAAAATCAAGTACTGTGAAGCTAATTTGAAACATAAAACTGTCAACCACGCTGCGATCAATGTTCCAATAATTCGCGCCGGTTGATTTATAAATAAAACAAGATAACTGGGGACGATGATGCCGCCGGGATATATTCCTGTTAAACCAATATAGAGTAATGAAACAAGCAAACCTAAAAATGATGTTTCATATCCCATAATCTTCACCTATCTCATTCCAGTAGTTTACCAGCAACCTTCCTGTTCCAGCCAGATTTCCAAATCCAAAAATCACAGTTTGATTTTCTGCTTCAGCGAATATCGTTTCCATTATTTTTTGCGGACGTATGCAAATCAAAGAGCTTACTCGATTCACCTTTCGTTTTACAATTTTTTGATGCGCGCCGGTCACATATATTTTACTAAAATTATTTAGCTCGTCATTCTTCAAAACATCGATCCATTGCAAAGTTCTGTCGCCCCTGTCGGCACGAAGATTTAACAAACCAACCATTTTGCCGGATGAAGCCGGCAACAGTTCTTTCAATTTTGCGATCACCTGTAAAGTGGATTCAGGATCGTTTGCTGCAAACGCATTGACAAGATAATATATTTTTTTCTCTTTATCAAGTTTATATTTCCAAATCTTTAATTTTCCAATATCATGCTTTGTATTTTGCATCCCTCTAAAAATTATCTCGTCATTTATGTTGAGATGTTTTCCCACTGCATAAACAAGATCTAAATTTTCGATAAACTCTCTATTTTTCAGTTCCGGTATCTTATCCAGGAAAAAAGAAGAAACTCCCCTGGTAACTTGAAAAAGATTTCCACCCGCTTTATTAACAGCATCATTAAAAATTGTTTTATTCTCATTTTCAGAAAAAAAACAGTCTGCTTTTTCCGGCATATCCAAACTAAATATTGAGGCAATTTTTTCTGTTGTTTCTCCCATTTCATCAGTGTGATCTTTTCGAACATTTGTTATTAATACGATATTCGGTTTGAGTATTTGTTGCGATTCAACAAAATGGTTCTCAGGATGGATGCTCATTATTTCTGCAACAACACATTCGGCGCCAATTTTTGCCGCCTTTTTAATTAAGTCTTTTTGTTCGATTATTGATATTAAACGTTTCCTCGGAACATCAATCTCTGCTGCATCAGGCAATATGTACTTCGCCTCTGATCCGGTTGTTTTCGCCAGGACTTTTCTCCCATCTTCCCGCAAAACTGAAGCCAGCAATCGTACAACACTGGATTTTCCCCTGGTTCCTGTAACCGTGATTATTAAAGGAATAGAATTTATGTGACGGGTTAATAATATCCGTTCAATAATTAGGTAGAGAATAAAAATTATTAGAGTTATTAATAAAGTTGCCAAATGATCTGTTCTTTTTTTTGAATTTGACTTGTAATTTTTCAGGTATAAAAAAATTGCCACAGAGTCACCGAGTACACAGAGAAAATCCAATTTTATCATAACGTCTTTTGTATCATTCTCCTGGTATAACTCATTTTTTATGTGTATTTTTTCTGTTTTTAGCTCTGTGACTCTGTGGCTAAACAATTATTTTTATTTTATTTTTTTCAACTCTGCCGCCCCATAATAAATTGAGTTAAACAAAAATCGAAATGTATTGTGCGATTGCCCGCGGTAAAGCGTAGGGAATCCGATTAAAATAATTTTCCCTTTGCCAAATTGTACTTCAACAATTGCACTTTTGTTGAAAAGATATTTTTCACCATTCACCCAGCCGCTTAACAGCGGGTTTTCAGCAGGATAGCTCACAACAACTTTTCCCTGATCAACATTTAATACCGGGCTTCGTCTGAAAAATATCGCTGTCTCATTCTCATAACCAAAAGCAATTGGATGAGTGTTGTCGACATTAGCTTTTAGGATTGAACCGGGAATAAAAAACTCTTTGCGCTTCAATTTGCTGATGGTATCCTGGATAGCTAATTCAAAATGTCGAATAGGAAATCTAGCCGCTGAATTTAGAGTAATTAGTGTACCGCCATTTTCCACAAATTTTTTAATATTTTTTATTCCTTCATCTCCGATACCACCGGCATATTCCAAAGGAATGTATTTTTCTGATATTCCCTTAACAATTATCTTTTCCGCAATATCCGGAAATAATAGTACGTCACATTTTTTCCGAAGGTTTCCTTCCCTGATATTTTTATTAAAAATGCTTTTATAAGGAATTTCATACTGCTCAAGCACCCAGCGTGTCCAGCCCTCGTCCATTGAAGCCTTCCAGCTTTTGTATAAACCAAGGCGAACCGGTTTCAATTGGAAAGCTTCAATTTTTGGCTTGGCAATTATTCGCTTAAAATTGACATGAAGATCATTCACAATATTCGACAAATCAACCAAAAGGCCTTTCTTTTGTTTGATAATTTTTGTCCCCCTGGGATAGATTTTGCCATCCATTTTAAAGGATTCTTTTGCCCAGTACACTTTATATTTTTTCTCTAACAACCGGTTCAAAGCAACCACGTCATCATTGCTGCGATGTCCCCAAATATAACCATAACATTTTTCTCCTGTCTCAATAGAACCATTCGGTTTTTTTATTTGATTTAACTTGGTTACAGCTACTTTGAATGAATCATTCACCTGTACAGTTTGAACGCCCATTAGTAACGGCAGTGTATGAGCCACAACATCGTACGGCGTTTTGAGCGGACCGCTGGGATATGCTTTAATTTCAGGGTAAACCTGTTTTTCCAATAAAGCTTTGGCAAACATGCCATAAGGCTGTGCCGAATAAATAATGAAAGAACCTTCTGAATATTGTTGCCCATCCGCCGAAAAAGTTGAATCAGCCTGATGAATTTCCACTTCTCCTATATGAAGCGTTTTCAACATTATTATTGCTGCTGGAAGGTTACGCTGATTTTCAGGCACAACAAAAGCAAAAGGTGGTTCTCCCCGCGTCACAGCTTTCTTTTGTATCCTGTAAAAATTTCTTAACCAGTTTTCCCGAAGTCTTGCTGCATTGGTTAAAGCAGCTTTTGCGGCGGAATAATCGTATTCAACGATGTCTTTCAAAGTCCAGTCTCCGCCAGTCCAGGGTAATGGTATTTTAACCGAAGGTTTTTTCACATCATCCAATAATTCATCAAAGGTTAATTTTATAGGCGTAGCTAACTTAACACTGGCACATTCTGTCAGAATTCTAATACCGCCATGATAATGATGATAAGCCCTTGCCGGTGTCCAGCCATCAAAAATATCGCTATGAATGACGCCGGTTTTCCCGGCAGCAGTCAACTCACTGGCAATGAAAGTACCCATCATAGCAACTTGCTGCCTGATGATAGGATCCACGTTTGGTTCGTAAGGATCAACAAAGGGCGGTACAAATAATCGCGCGCCGCGGCTGCCCATCTGGTGCATATCAACCACAATCTGAGGATGCCAGGCATTGTGAACTTTTAAAGTCAACCGTGATTCCACTTGTGTGAACATGTACCAGTCCCTGTTGTTATCATGACCAACATATTTATGATATAGCCAAGGCATCCTTCCACTTTCGTATTTCGTACCAAGATATTTTCTGTACCAATCCACCACCATCTGAATTCCATCAGGATTGTGCATTGGTACCAAAAGCAAAATGACATTGTCTAAAATTTCTTTTGTCATATTGTCATTTTTTGTCGCCAGGTCGTAAGCCAATAACATGGACATCTGTGAAGCGCCAATTTCCGAAGCATGAAGCGAACAATTTATCATCACAATTGTTTTTCCTTTTGAGATAATTTCATTCGCTTCATTTTCATTGATCTTTCGGGGATCGGCTAATAGGTGTTGATATTGCTGGTATTTTTTTAGATTCTTCTGATTTTCTTCAGAAGTAATGTAAGCAACAATAAACGGATTTCCTTCGGTTGTTTTACCAACTTCTTCAACAGTTACACGTTCACTGGCCTGATCAAGTATTTCGAAGTATTCTATTATTTGACTCATGTCAGCTAATTTTCTTGCAGCTCCAACTTTGAAGCCGAGGAATTGTTTTGGCGAGGGGATTTCTGCTGATGCTGTTTGAACAAATAACAAGAGTAATATTATGACAGCAACAATTTTATTGCTTCTCATTTATTCTCCTTAATTGAATAACAGTTAATATACTTTATAAATTCGCCCCCCAAAAGTAGTCAATTACAAATAACCAATCACCATTAACTACTCACGAATTTTTTTCAATCTTTTTCTCGCCGCTTCAAAAGTCGGATCAACTTTTAGTGCTTTCTTAAAATATGTCTTCCCTCTTTGAAGATAAATTTCTGCAATACTGTTGTAAGGCAAAGCTTCATCCGGATAGAGCTCAACAATAATTTTCAACATTTCCAATGCCTCATCCAACAATCCAGCTCTTTTCATATTTAAAGCATAGTAGTTCAAATTTGATACACTCACATATCTATCATCCGGATTTATTCTTATTGCTTTTTTGTAGAATTGAAGCGCTTTATCCTTCTCTCCAAAACGGATGTATGAGTTCGCTAACATCACGTTAGCAAGTGTTGAATTCGGATAAAGTTTTAACGCTAATTTTGCGGTTTCAAAAGTTTTCTTTTTATCACCCTGTAAGTAAAAATTCCGGGTAATTCTTGAAAAATCTTCAGCGAAATTTGGATAAACATCAGCGCCTGCAAATAACTTTTTCAACTTTTTAGCAATCGTAGTTACATTTGAAAAAGGTGTTAGGGCAAGCTCCCTGGTGTAATCATTAAAAACCAGTGTCCAATCCTGATTCCATTTTTTGACGATCTTTTCAAAAGACTCTGAAAATTGAAATTTTACTGAATGACCAGGTGCTTTTTTATACATCTTCAAATAATCATCAAAAAATCCAATTGCACCAACTTTAGTGTATTTTTTCAGTGAGTTAGCGCCATTGTTTTCCTGAAGCTGCTTTGCCATGTACGACCCAATTTTTACAAAAGCCTGGTTAGCCGCAGGGTGCCGTCCGCTCTTGATTTTTTTAACAAATTTGTTATGATCTGACTTGAGTGAATCACGATTCATGCACAAATTAAAATAATCAATTGCTCCGGCTAATTCTTTTTCATCCACCGTTAATGCTTGTTCATAGCGATCAAAATATCCCAGACCATAATTAAAAACAGACCACATTCCGTAAATAAGTGCATCATCAATTTTATTGCCCGTATAAACATTCATATTCCAAGGTTCATCAAAAATCAATTGTAACAACCGATGAGAATAAACATGTAAATTAGCTCCTTCGAGATTATAAGCAAGCGCAAGGGCGAAATTTTCATTGGGGAAGCGAACAAGTAACGTTCTCGTTTCGGGCTGACCGCCTGTATGATAGACATGGAATCGCCCATTGACTGGTGGCACAACCCAACCCATGCCATAATCTGTGAAATATCCATCTTTTAAAACCATTGACCTGTACATTAAATCGATACTCTCTTTTGAAAGTACCTTTTCCGTACTCAATCCTTTGGCATATTTTAACAAATCAACAATAGTGGAACGTGTACCACCAGCTGCGAACCGGCTGCTGATATCGATATATTCGGAATTTTTAATTTCTCCATCAATTAATCGATACCCCCTGACACGGTTGGGCAAAAGTTTATGGGGATCATCCATGTAGGTATTTTTCATTTCCAATGGATCCCATAAATTCTCCTTTAGATAATCTCCGAACGGTTGTTTCGCGGCGCCTTCGACGACTGCACCGAGTAAATTGTAGGCATAACTAGAATATTGATATTTTGTCCAGGGTTCAGCAATGAGTTCCCAATCTGCAAAAATCTCCAGGGATTCCCTGGTATCTTTGTATTCCCTGATTTTCCCTTCAACATCATAGTTCTTATAATGACTGATCCCGCCTAAATGCCCAAGCAGCGGTCGTACTGTAACCGGCCATTTCTTCCGGGGAAAATAAGGAACGTATCTTTGAACTTCTGCGTCCAAATCGACTTTGCCCTTTTCCATTAATTGAAGTATCGCCACTGCAACCATCGATTTTGTATTTGATGCAAGTCGATAAGCAGAATTTTCTTTTACCGGTGTTTTATTCTCCAAATCTGCATATCCAAATCCTTTTGCCCAGAAAAAATCATCTTTATAAAAGCCGATGGATAACCCGGGAATTTTATCAATTTCCATTTGCTGTTCGACAAATTTTTCAAATGTTTTAATTTTTTCCGAATAGAGATTTTTTTGTTGGGCAAAGTTTGCGGATATTAGAAGGATTAAAAAGAAAGATGTCAGCCAAAATTTTAACTTATTATTTCTCATAAATTTTCCTCACTTCTAATTTGAATTTGTAATTTCATCTTCCGCTTTTTAATAATTGATTCAATTTTTTTAATCCGTTCATCTGCTGAAGGATGGGATACAAAATAATTAAAAATCGACAAATTATTTTTACTGCTGCTTTCCAGTTTTCTTAATAAACCAATTGCGCCGGTGGGATTAAATCCAGCGCTGTACATAATTCGTACCGCATATTCATCAGCTTCAAATTCTTTGTCCTGTGAATAACCGCTCTTGAGTAAATTTGCCAGCACCTGTTTGGCGAGCATGCCTAAACTTCCGCCTTTTACCAATAATTTGGTAACAACATTTGTTGAATAATCTGCAACGATTCGTTCCATGGGATGTTTAAAAACAATGTGCATCATTTCGTGAGCCAGCACAAATGCGATTTCATCTTTGTGATCATAAATTTTTTTTAAAAGTTTATCCGTGAGAAAAATCAATCCCCCGGGCAGCGCAAAACCATTTATATCCGGACTGGCAACGATGTAGAATTTATATTTTCTTTTTTTATCTATTACTTTCCTGAATAACTGATCCCCAATTTCATCGATGATATTTTGCAAAGAAGGATCTTTGATAATTTTATTTTCTTTGGCAATATTCCGTGCCAGTTCTCTCCCCACAGCTAATTCTGCTTTGATGGCATCTTTTTCCGAACCAAAAGCGGACTGGTAGTACCACTTCCCCTTATTTATTGAAGCGCCTACTTTTCGACCTAAATTGTAATATATATTTGTCATGATAATTTAATATTTATTTTTCATTATTCATCACATGGGAAAGTTTATTGGGATACTCCCTTTGAATACAATCCAATGCAAAAGCAGCAAAATTAGAGACGGCTTTTTGAGTTAATTTTATGCCTTTCATTAAACATCTTCCAACTGCCAGGTCTGTCAATTCATTAGAATTCTTATCACAAGCTAATAGTAAGAAGATCAAAATAATAGATATTTTTGATAAAATCAAGGAATTATTTTTAACCATGTTGCAGCTCCATTTATGTACCCGATCACAGGGTGTAAATTCGTTTTAAAATTTGCCCACAGAAAAAAAATTGTTTGGTTTTTTTCTATTGAAGTTCTTTTCTGCAGGATAAAATTATCAAAATATTTTTTAATACTTTTAACGAAAAATTTTTAATGGCAAAATAATTATTTTGCCACTTAATCATTTTACCATTTTTCTTTTAATTTGTAGGATGAAATTTAGGTCTGAATAGTTACAATTATTAATACTAAAAAATCATCCTGCTTCACCCGCCCTTCTTCTCCGAACATTTCTAAAAACAGGTACAGCGATCATCAAGGTAATCGTCACCGAAATAAAGAAAAGCACACTCTCATTTAACATCGATAATCCAAAAGCAGCAGTCGCTGCCTTCATTAAATTCGAAATTCCCAGCACTATCGTCGCGATGACGATAGCTCCGGTAATTATATTAATAATAAAATTATTTAATCCATCTTTGCCCATCAAAGAACGATCATTAACCACAAGAAACAGGAAAACTGCCACAAATGGCAAAAGTACACCATTCAATGCCTGGGCTAAAATAATGGCAGGAATAGGTTTCACATCAATTAATCCGAAAAAGACACCGGTCAATAAAACTCCAAGCCAAATGCTGCGGTAACGCCAGGACGATTCGTGCCATTTGTTTTCTTCTTTTGAATCAAACAGACTTTTTGCTGTGATAGCTGCTGCCAGCGGCGCTGTGACTGCCGAAGAAAATCCCGCTGCAAACAAACCAAAGGCAAAAAACAACGCTGCCCAATCACCCAGTTTTGTAGAGAGGGAATTGGAAAGCGCCTGGTAGGTAAAATCACCGGCAATGGACGTCCCTACAACCAGCACTGCCATTGAAATCAATCCCCCCAACACAACAGCGATACTCAACCCAATGCGCAATTCACCCAATTTTTGTCCGCTGGCAATTCCTGATCTGAGAAGTGAATCAACTTCCCCTGCTAAATTTTCCAGTTGCAAAGGTGAAAGCACCTCCCCATTAGCAGCAACTCTCTCCGGAACTTCAACAACCTTTTGGTAGAGTGGTTTTGGTTTGTTGATATTTAAAGCAAAAAGATCAGGTCGTTGTTGATTGCCGATTTCTAACAGATCACCAAATCCTTTTGTGATAAAAAGAGCGATTGGCGCACCGTGCCGTTGCAACAGTGCGTTCGTTCCGCGCGTAGTCCCCAATCTCATCGAAACATTAGGAAGGTGAGTTTCAATTGGTGTTCCTGTAACGAGGCGTGTTGCAAGTATGGGCGCTTCCTCCGGGGAGCAAACTTCAAATGAAGCATTTTCAGGAATCTCTTTCGGCAAAGGAAAATTTAATTTGACAGTTGATGTTACCGGATCATATTGTTCCACTTTCACATCAGGATGATCCACATTCAATAAGGAAAATTTAAATCCTATTATAAAATCCTTTGCTACTACCCACTTCTTATTTATTCGAAATTCCTGACGAGAGATCATTTCAGTCACTGTACCGCGCAATGCACTGCTGCTCAAAACTTTGACACGATGCTGCTTCCCGCTCGGATCATAAGCCAGGCAGTCGGTGAAGGTGCCGCCAGTGTCTATCCATATTTGCCAGTTGTTTTTAGCTTGCATAATTTTAATTTAATGTCTAAAAATTTAAATTAACTTTGACAGGATTAACATGATGAACTGAATTTGATTTAAATGGTTAGTCCTTTATTCAGCTTAAGCACCTATTAACAGATTAAAATTATTAAACATTAGTAATTCGGAGTGCATCGCTTTAACAGGCTGTCCATGAAATTCAGAATAGGGCAAATATTTGGGCTAAAGCCCAGAACGTTTTTGGATATTTACTCCCCCACCCTGAAGGGTGGGGTTAGTCATAATCGTTAATTTCAGTAATATCAATTGACTAACCCCGTCATTTATGGCGGGGGCCCTATGAAGCTAAAATAGTCATCGGGCTTTAGCCCAAATTTCGTACTTAAAAATTATAGTCATTTACATGCTGTGAAGGGATTGCACTCCAAATCTCTTTTGTGTTACATCAGTTGAACAAAGGATATAAGCATTTTTATTTATTATATAAATCCTGACAATCCCATTGATCCTGTCAAAAAAGATTGCTCAAATCATTTCTCAAACAACTCATCAAACCCAAACTCAATCCAATCCATAAACGGCGCATCCCACATATCAGTTTTTAAATCATCCACTGCAACAAAAATCTTTTTATCATTTGCTGAAAAAATAACAGCATATTCTGTTGTACCATGTGCAACTGTTTTTAGCAATCTTTTTGCATCATCAATTCCCAGTTGTCTCCCCTGACGAGACCAGGCTTCCAGCAAATTTTTCCCTGCTTCATAGCGCCACAACGAAGAAAAAGAAACACGTCTGCCAAATGAATACGATGGCTGTTCGTGATCGAATCCGTATTTTAAGTGATAATTTGTCGCCATAATATTAAAGGGATCAGTCGGTCGAACGTCAGTCGGCAGCCGCATCACGCCGCCAAAGCGATCACCTTCAAAGACAAAAGCGGGCGACTGTTGATTATCGTAGGGCACAGCCCAAAGAATGATTGAGCCTGGTGTTGTAATGCCCCCGCCTTCAGATTTGAAATTCTCCATTAATTTGAGAATGCTTTCAGGCGTAGCATTGTTTGATGCTGTTTCCAAAATCAAACGCTGAACCCAGGAGCAGGGTACAATTCCGGTCACAATAGGCCCTGGTCCCGTACCGCCCGCATTTTCCATGCTGTACAATCCATTTTCATTGATGCCGGAAATCGTACCAACAAATCCAGGCCACATAGCAGAGACCCAGCGTTTGCGACCTGATTCCGCAGGATCGACAGCGAATAGTAGAAAATGGCTGACAGTAACTTTTCGAACATCACACTCACCATCCATATTGCGGGCGGCAATTAAACCACCATTTGTTTCACCCCCTTTTGTTCGTTCTCCCCAGAAAGCGAACTGTGTACACGAAGAAGGAGCAAAAACCGGGTAAGCAGCCCGTCTTTCGATATAAGCGTTTATTGCGAGCAGATCGGTCAAATAAAATTCCCGCCCCAATGATCCTAATTTCATGTTTGTTCCGGATGCTTTCATTCCTTTAATCACGGCTTCACATTCAGCAATAAACTCATCAGGACAATTTAAATTATTTTCCAGAAAGGGGACAAATATTTCCTGATAACGTACGGGCGAACGCCAACTGTCTTCAATGATATAAAATTCAAAAAAATCGAGTATTTGTTTGCCCACAAGATAACCGTGGGCAAAGCCCCGCTCTTCTACTGTTCCCCAGAACTGCAGAACCGGCAATCCTTTTCTCCAGCGCAAACTACCGTGTTCGGTAAATTTATCTTCTTTCGTAAAAGGCGTGGGACAGCGCAAATAGCAATCTGCTTTTGCTTCACCAGGTTCGGTGAGATTTATCGGATCATATTTTCCTCCCATTTCTGCTGAATACCACCCCAATGGTTCTGGCGGATCAAAGCCCAGCTCACCATTTTCATCAGTATCAATAAAAGCAAGAACGGAAAAATGCCCCTGGGGTAAATCAGTAAAACTGTATTTACCTGATTTTTTTAGCTCTTTTGTTTTGAAGGATTCTTTTGCACCATAAATTTCTCTTTTTTGTAGATGATTAACAGTACCTTCAGATGTTTCGCGCAGTTTGTAAAGTTTGACAACAACAGGACCAGTTTGTTTTCCTTTATAGATTATTTTACCAGTGATTGACCTTTCACCTTTTTCTGTTTTTACGCAGACAAGAAAAATTGCTAAAATCGAAATTAGTACGATTAGACGTTTCATTGTTTTTCCTTTCAATCCCTTTTTTGATATTTTTTTCTGTGGCAGTTCGCTTCTACGGGAGAACTATTTTTTACAATTTTTCCTCTTCCTTCAAAAAATCAGTCTTTGAATTATCCCAGTTAAACTTCTTCATCATCTCGAAAATTAATGGTACTTTTACGGATAACCTTTCTATAACACCATCAGAGATATTTTCTCGGCTGATTGGCACTCTTTTTACATATTGCGCTGTTTGCCCGGCTTTTCTGCCATATTTATAATCATAAGTAAAATTCCCGAATGAATCAAGCTCTATACCACTGTTTTGCTTATTCGGTACACTAATGTAAAATTCACTTTTGCAAAGATCACTTTCATTGAACAATTTAGTCTCGGAAAGATATTGGTACAATTCTTTCGCAGTATTGATGGCTGGATCCACTAATTCAATATTTTCAGCCATAAACGGGCGATAGATATATTTTCCATTTTCTTGATAGTCATAAAGTTTTGCCAGTTTATGTTGAAAGGTTTCGGTATAAAAGGGATAATGAGTGCAGCCTAAAATAATTGCCTTTAAAGGTTTCGCTTCAGGTGTTTTTCTTATTTTTTCCAGCAAAGAAATCAGGTGATAATTAATATAATTTTCCACTGAATTAATCTGTAGGTTTCGAGGATTTTCTGAATCACCATCATATAGCATTTTGTTGTTTTGCCAC
>JADHVV010000148.1 GCA_016783825.1 Candidatus Zhuqueibacterota bacterium
AAGATCTCTGTCAGGAATCATACATCGCTCAAGCATGAATTTGAATCTGAAGTTACGCTTCCTAAAAAATGGAAGTTGATCAGTGTGGACTTTCCATTTGAATTGAGTGCAGACCAAAGCAAAATAAAAATAATCAGTTTCTTTGTGCCTGATTCTACAAAAAGCGGTAAGTATGAAATAAAATACAAAGTGAGCGGAAGACGGTTTCCATCGTTGAGCGATGAAATTAAAATACGTGTTGTGGTGAGGGACAGTGTAAATTTTAAAAATAAAAAACTAAAAATAGATAAAGAATGAAGTTATTTCTTTACCAAATTTTTTTTATGTGCTTTTTGTCCGTATCGGTATGGGCTGAGGAAACAAAGCACATTGTTGTAAGGCAAACTGATGAACAAAAAATCAGTACCATACCTGGTCAGGTTATTTCCACCGGTGTAATAGTGATAAATAAAACCGGCAGGCAACGGGAACTGGTAACTGATGTTCGTTTGCCAAAAAGATGGAAAGTCATAACCATGGAAGCCCCATATCAGCTCGCTTCAACGCAAAGCAACATCAAATTATTGAGTTTCTTTGTTCCGCAGTCCACCCCGGTAGGGAAATATGAAATTACATATAATGTACTGGTAAAAAAAAACAAATACTACAACCAATCCTGTGTTATACCTGTAAATGTCACTCCTTTTTATAAACTAACAACAGAATTATACAAAGCGCCCGAATATGTTGTCGCAGGGAATAGTTATATGGTCTCGTTTTTAATTACAAATGAATCCAATACACCTGCCAAAATGAATGTAGATATTACAAGCGGAAACAAGTATCCGTTTACTTATAATATTGAAGAAATAGGCGCTAAAAATGCTTCTGCAAAAGTACTAAATGTTACAATCCAAACTGATAAGGACTGCAAGAAATCCTTTGAACATGTAGTTCGACTGACAACTCATTTACAAATCCAAAAGGACTGCAGTTCCGAATCAGTAAGCAGGGTGAAAGTTATTTCCAGTGTTCATGGCTATAGAGACAGGTATCACACACTACCGGTTACAATAACCTTTGGGGAGTTCATGCAAAAAAACGAAAAAACAACCCAAGGTTTCCAGGTAGATATAAAAGGTGAAGGATATTTAGATGAGGCAAAGAAAGAAAATGTGAAATTTCGGCTGCGCGGTCCGGATATATATGATAGATCGATATTTGCGCGTCGTGACGAATATTTTGCCAGCTATTGGACGGATAAATTTGATTTACATATTGGGGATCGAATTTATCATCTCACAATGCTCACTGAAAGAGCCCGCTATGGAAGAGGTATTGAGAGTAAAATTAATATAAAGAACTTTTCATTGGGCAGCTACTATTTGAAAACCCGTTGGCTAAAAACTGTTCATAAAGAAATCGCCTCCTATTTAAAATATACATTTAATGATAAACATGCCATTGGTATTAATTATTTGAATAAAGAGTCTGTTGACGGAAAGAGCGATATGCTCAGCCTGACATCAAAAATTAAACCGTTTAAAGATGCTGAGATTGACCTGGAATATGCATCAGGGCTAAATAAAGATAAAAAGCAGACTTCTTACATGACAAGATTATTTGGGCGGCATTCAGGATTTAATTATTTTTTCAGGTGGATACATGCCAGCCCCAATTTTCCCGGGTATTTCAGAAATACGGATTACCTGTCTGCAAGCTTTAGTATAGCTGTGCTGAAAAATTTTTCTTTTAATGCGCATTTCCGACATGAAAAACAAAACTTTGATCTTGATACCCTGAGATATGCAGCGCCGCTAACAAAGTATATCAGTACAGGATTTCAATATCGAATTAAAAAAAACACACGAATTAATATTGCTGTTCAGGAGCAGGGACAAGAAGACCGCTTCGAAAACCCAAAGTTTAACTATCGCGAAAGAGCATTTCGCTTTGGTTTAAATCAAAATATTTGGAAATTCACGTTTATGGCAAGGGCTGAAATAGGAGAAACAGACAACTATTTGACAGGCCAGGTATATGACATGAAAAGATATACATTCAGCTCCCATTTTAGACCAACCCCAAGAAGTGAAATCGGTGGTTATCTTTATTATAATAATTATTCATGGTTCACCGGGGAATTGATTAAGCGTTTTACAGCGGGTGTTCGTCTTGCTCTTTGGCTCACAGAAAATACTTCTTTCTATTTCAATTTTCAAAACAATTATTCCCCGGAGGAATATCACTTTGATCGAAATGCTTTGGATTTTCGCATCAGGTATACTTTGCCCAATGATCACCAGGTTTATTTGCAGGGGCGTCAAACATTATTAAGAAACACGCTGGATGACAGTGAAGTTGCCTTTATGTTGGGATACAATGCGCCATTGGACATACCTGTTGGCAAGAAAAAAAATATTGGTGTTGTAAAAGGATTTGTTTATGATGCTGAAAGTAGAAAATCGGTTGCGGATCTGATCCTACACATAAATGGCTCTACCGCAGTAACAGATAAAAATGGAAAATTTGTTTTCCCGGCGCTGAGACCTCAAATATATTATCTTACCCTGGATAAATCAAATGTAGATTTAAATAAGGTGATATTACAAAAAAGTCCCATAGAAGTTGAGTTGCATGGTGGCGAAGTGATCGAACTGGAACTCTTTATTGCCAATGGGAGTACATGCGCCGGAAAAGTGGCTGTTTTTTCTGATAAAAACAAAGAAAACCCGGGAATTATTAACAGTGTAAATAATAATCGGTTTCAGGGTTCGGGTATTGTTAAAACAAGCTACATTAGCGGAAGTGGTATTACAATGCAGGCTGAACATTATGGTTTGGCAAATATTATTGTTGAATTGAAACGGGATGATGAGGTGCTCAGGCGAATAACAGACTCAAGAGGCTTTTTCAGTTTTGAAGGTATAAGACCTGGTGAATGGACCATAGAGTTTTTTGAGAAAAATCTACCACAATATCACAAATTTGAACAAAAAATTTATCGCATACATTTGAAACCGGGCGACAGGAAGGAAGGTATAATTAGGGTATATCCTCAAAAGAGACAAATTCGGATGCAAAATGAAAACGGCTTTATGGAAATAACACGAAAGCCTGAAAAGGATGACCAGAAAACAAAACGAAACATAAAGAAAGTTGAAAAATCAAAAAATGAAAAGAAGCAGGGCACTGAGACCATTGAGGTATCATATAAAGTCAACTTACGTTTGTTCCGTCAACGGAAATACCAGGAGGCGCTTGGTGGATTTCAAAAGCTTTTGCGTTTACATCCCCAGAACAGTTTAGCTAGTAATTGTCAGTATTGGGTCGGGGAATGTTATAATGCAATGGGAAATAATAAAAAATCTCTCGAGGCATTTCAGGCTGTGTTAAAATATACCAACCGGGTTAAGCATGATGATGCTTTGATAATGTGCGGCATAATTAATCAGAAGTTAAATAACAGGGAAGGCGCTAAAGAAAGCTACCGGAAATTGATAGAGATATATCCACATAGTGATTATTTTTCGGTTGCCCAAAAACGTCTAAATAATTTGGATTGAAAGTTGAAATTTCTTTTAAACGATTAAGCTCTATTTGTCTTCCAATAAAATCCATACTTATCGTACCTTTTGGTATCATATGTTTTGGTACGATAAGTTAAAGTGTATAACCTCCTCTTTCTGAACAAACTCCTTGTGTTATTAATAACACACCTACTTATTAAGAAATATGTTTATCAACATAATCAACTATTTCCTTTGCGTTTTCGGCTATTTCTTCGGCTTGTTCTTTTGTAACAATTGCATCATAATCATAATCTGACATCTGCCTGATGTTGAATGTGTTTATAAAAATTCTGTGGTATTCTTGTGGCGCTTTTTCTTCTTTTGCATAATTTTTTCCAAAATATGATATTACAGCCTTGTGGCTGGAAAACTCTATTTCATGGTCAAAAAGAATAAGAGCTGAAATTGTTTGAAAAATTGCATAATACGCGCGATTGACAGCTCCATAATACAACGCTGATTTAAGAAGAGTTTTCATTTCCTTTAAATTCTCTTTGCTTCTTGAAAGAAGCTTAAAAGACTCTAGTTTTAAGCTGCCTTTTGCCATAATACTTTTCCATTATTTGTAATATTAACAGCGATCAACCGGCCAATACTTTTCATATTTTCAAATCTATTGTTAGACACAATTAAAGGTGAGATTAAACAATCATATTGTAAAGAATATTTTGCAGCAATTTCATTAGCAGCTTTCCATATCTCATTATTTTCATTTTTGGTAATTAATGCGACATCAATATCTGAATCTTCATCGGCTTTATTATTAGCTGTTGAGCCATACCAGATAATTGTATCAATGTCGTCTTTTAGCTTTTGTACGAGTTCATCTGAAAAGGCTATCAATATTTTTTCTATTATTTGGTAATTCATTTTTTAAGATCATTTCCAATTTTAAAGTTACTGTTTCAAATGCTGCTTCGACCGAATTAAATAAATTATGTTTAATTAGTTGGTTGGCAATTTTTTCGATTTGATGAGACATCATTTTATTAGCTGTGGTTAGTAATGTTTCAAGTTTCAAAAATAATTTTTTTCGCAGCTGTTATGCTTCATTTTGAAATCATGGCTTTAATAACTATATTCGTATCAATGACAGCCCTTATCGTTTTATCAACTGTCATGCTGATTTTTTCCCCAGAGTTCATTTCTCTTTTCTTTTACTAAGAGGTCTATTTCTCTATCAGTATAGTTTTTGTTTAAATGTTTTTGAACATTTTCTGATATTTCCAAGAATGATCTGGCTTTTTCAAACACCATCTTCTCCTTTATTCTACTTAACCCTTAACGAGTATAATATAATCAATAATTTTTTAGATGTCAAGTCGTTATTAGTTTCTTCTAAAAAAGATGAGGGAACACGGGAATATTGAATAAGCTAATTTATTATAACCTATTTCGTATTCCCTTCACCCTGTCCCAAAATCCTTTTTTCAATTCCCTCTCAATCGGCAAAGGTTCCCCTGTCTTTATCTTTTCCCCCTGAATCGCTTTTAATGGATTTTCGTAAAACAAGCGATGCGCGATGTGCTTGCCATATTTTTCAGTAATCAAATGATAACATTCAATCAAAGTAACGGTGCGCGTGTCCTTTTTATGCCCGTCCGAAGCAATGAAGTGCGCCAGGTTGTTTTCGATCATTTTAAAAGCTAATGTTTTTGCCCTTTCTCCGAACCGGCCCAATAAGCTTCCCTGGTTTATTTGCATCAGTGAACCACGCTGTACATATTCGTAAATAAAATCCGGGCGGGTTTGAAACCCGGCATTGCGCTCCGGGTGTGCTACGATGGGAACTTTTTCATCCATGGCAAAATCAAATAATTTTTCCGGCGCAAATTTAGGAATTGAATTCATGGGGAATTCTATGAGGAAATATTTTCCATTAGAATTAAGGGTGGCAATTTTGTGATTTAATGATGTATCCGGCTGGGCGTAAATTTCACACGCTAAAACAATTTCAATTTTTAACCCTTCTTTTTTTACTTTCTTTTTTAACTTCAAATATTTCTTTATTATTTCCTCTTCTTCCTTAAAATGATGTTCGCTCAAGACATGCGGTGTCGCTACAATCACCCTGATTCCCTCAGCGTCAGCATTTTTTATCATTGTTAAAGAATTTTCCCAGGTCTCTGCTCCATCATCAGTATATGGTAAAATATGTGAGTGGATGTCTATCATTTTTGGATTCATAATTCTTTCGGTTCCATGTTTCGAGTTGTATGTTCCGAGTTTATATTAATTAATAATTCAGTTCTTGCTCATGAAATTAGGTAATTGGTAGAATAGGTAATTGGGGTATGGATTTATTGTATATATTTTTGCCTTTTGTACAAGAAATTCACTATCTTAACTGCCACTGCTACTGCCTCTGCCACTTTGTTCAATTAAGCTACCGGTGTACCGCCTTTGCAAACTCTGCCATTTTTCCATCACTGTTATCTTTCTCAAAGACCGTTCCCGTTACAATAAATCCGGCTCCGGCATCGACTTTTTGGCGGGCGATGTCAGGATTGGTAATACCACCGCCAACGATGAGCGGCAAAGTACACATTTTTGAAACTGAAGCAATCATTTTGTCGGGGACTGGTTGGAGCGCACCGCTGCCAGCTTCGAGGTAAAGAATTTTTTTGCCAAGATATTCAGCTGCAAGTGCGTGAGCCACGGCGATATCCGCTTTATCACGGGGAATGGGGCGGGTGTTACTCATGAATTCAGCAGAAGTTACTTTCCCGGATTCAATGAGCATATACCCGGTAGCGATTGTTTCCAAACCGATCATTTTTACAATTGGCGCTGCCATGACCTGCTGACCAATTAGAGTATCAGGATTCCTGCCGCTTATTAATGACATAAACAATATTGCGTCGGCGTACCGGGAAACCTGCTGCACACCGCCAGGAAAAATGATCACAGGAATCCGCACATTTTTTTTTATCTGTTTTATTAGCTCATCAAAAAATGGCGTAGAAAGCAGGCTGCCGCCAATAAAAATTCCGTCAACATCTTCCCGTTCAGCTTGAACAGCGACTTTCACGCTATCCTCGAGTGATTGTTTATCCGGATCAATCAGCACAAAATAACCAGCGCCCCTCTTTTCTCTAATATCCAGCAGTTTTTGCCAGGTTGTCATTGGGTTTCCCTATTCCTCCTGGGACCTAAAGCCCCAGGCTAAAAGATGAAAGCGTCATAAATGACGCTCATTTTTAAATCTTCTATTTTTCAGCCTTGCTTCACAAGGTGTCCAGGAACTTGATTTTTCATTTTAATTATGTGGGCTAAAGCCCAGGTTTTTCTAACTTTCAAGATCCCCCACCATACCTGTATAGCTACATTATTATTATAAGGAAATACAGGCTATGAATGGTGGGGATTAAACAATTAACAACTTTCTTGGGCTTTAACCCCAAAATTTTTACTGTACCTAAGTTCTCGGACAGACTGTTCAGCATAGGGCGATTATAAATTAATTTGATTCTTTACAATTTGTTCCACCTCACCCAAAGCCAAATCAAACTTATCCAAATCTTTTGCTCCAGCCAGCGCCATGTGCGGTCTGCCGCCGCCGCTGCCGCCGGCAATCGCCGCCACTTGTTTTACAATATCTCCGGCGTTGATATTTTTATTTTTGATCACATCATCAGTGATCACGCAGAGAAAATTTATTTTGTCTCCGAATTTAGCTCCCAAAACACCAATCCCGGAATGAAGCTTTTCCCGAAGTACATCGCCTATATTTTTCAACTCATCTACAGAATTGGGGTTGACCTCTGCAACAACAAGTTTAAAACCATCCAACTGTTTTGCATCCTTAATCCAATCGTCCACGTTTTGAGATGAAGATTTCATGCGCACTTTACCCAGCTCTTTCTCAAGCTTTTTGTTCTCTTCAATAAGAGATAGCGCTTTGCTGCTTAATTCATTGCCAGGAGTGTTCAACGATAAAGAAAGAGAGCGTATAATTTCCCGCTCCTGGTTCACCAGGCTGATAGCTTCCTCTCCGGTAACCGCTTCGATGCGGCGAATCCCTGCTGCGACACTTGACTCCGAAACAATGCGAAAAAGACCGATTTGTCCGGTGCTGTTTACATGAGTGCCGCCGCATAGTTCCATGCTGAAATCGATAATTTTAATCGCCCTGACCTGATCGCCATATTTTTCCCCAAACAAGGCGATTGCGCCCATCTCTTTTGCTTCATCATAAGATGTCTCAATAAATGATACTGAATTGTTCTCTAAAATTTTTTGGTTAACAATTTTTTCAATCTCTTGAATTTGATTTTCCGTAATGCGTTCAAAATGCGTCAAATCAAATCTCAACCGAAAAGGTGTCACTAATGATCCCGACTGGTGCACATGATCCCCGAGCACCTTTCGCAGAGCAGCGTGCGCTAAATGGGTCGCGGTGTGATTCCGGGCTGTGCTCATTCGTTTATCCTGTTTTACCCTGACTTTTACCTTTGAACTTTTTATCGGAGAAGGTAAGTTACCCTCGGCGACATGAATGATTTTATCTCCTTGTTTGATTGTATCTGCAACTGACAGGAGAAATCCATCTCCCTCAATTTCTCCGACATCTCCAACCTGACCGCCAGATTCAGCATAAAATGGGGTTTTGTCTAAAACCAAATAGACTTTTTCTTTTTCATTTTTTAGCAAACGAATTTCGGCATTGCTTTCTATGGAATCATATCCAATAAATTCCGAATCCGCACCATCTGAAATTTTTTCCCATTCTTCCCAGTTAACCTCAATGCCGTAATCCCATTTCCCAGCTTTCCGGGCACGCTCTCTTTGTTTCTCCATCTCTTCATTGAAGCCGGCCTCGTCAACCGCCATTCCCTTTTCTTCTGCCATCAACTGGGTTAAGTCAACCGGGAATCCATAAGTATCATATAATCGAAAAGCATCCTCACCGGAAATTTTGGTAGTTTTCTTTTTTTGATATTCAGTAACCATTTTTTCAAATAGTTCAATACCGCGATCCAAAGTTAAACCAAAGCTTTCTTCTTCGGATTTTATAACCATTGAAATGTATTGGTGTTTTTCTTTTATTTCAGGGAAAGCGTCTCCCATGATGTCAACTATTGTGGGAACCAATTTGTAGATCATGGGATCGTGTTGGTCTAAAGTCCGGGCAAACCGTGCTGCCCGGCGTAAAATTCTTCGTAAAACGTAGCCCCTGCCCTCGTTTGAAGGCAACGCTCCATCTCCAATGGCAAATGTCAATGCACGAACATGATCAGCAATCACGCGATGCGCCATGCCGTTTTGGTCTTTCTGATAATCTTTGCCGGTCAATTCTGCAATTTTCTGAATTATGGGTGTGAATATATCTGTATCGTAATTGGACGGTACTCCCTGCAACACAGCCACAACACGTTCAAATCCCATTCCGGTGTCCACATGTTTTTTGGGCAGATCGGTAAGCGAGCCATCATTTTCCCGATTGAATTGAATGAAAACCAAATTCCACAATTCAATGTATCGCGCACATCCTCCATTTACTTCACACCGGTGATTTTTTTCATGTTGTTTGTCGCATGCATCAGCGCCCAGATCGATATGAATTTCCGAACAGGGTCCGCAGGGGCCGACTTCTCCCATTTCCCAGAAATTGTCCTTTTCATCATATCGTAAAACATGATCTGGATTTATGTCAGTTACTTTCTTCCACAATTGTTCAGCTTCATCGTCATCGCGAAATACTGTCGCATAAAGTTTATCTTTGGGAAGTTTCCAGACACCTGTCAATAACTCCCATGCCCACTCGATGGCTTCCTTTTTATAATAATCCCCAAACGACCAGTTGCCTAACATTTCAAAAAAAGTGTGGTGATAAGTGTCTTTGCCCACCTCTTCAAGATCGTTATGCTTTCCACTCACCCGGATGCACTTTTGTGTGTTGGCAGCCCTTTTGTAATCCCTTTCTTCAATTCCTAAGAAGATAGTTTTAAATTGATTCATCCCGGCATTAGTGAACAACAAGGTTGCGTCGTCAAGCGGAGCCACCGGAGCGCTGGCTACAAATTTATGATTTTTCTGTTCAAAAAAATTGATAAAAGATTTTCTGATTTCTTTTGATGTCATTCTAAATACCTACAATTCTATGTTTTACTCCCACGGAAAAGAAATCCCACAGAAAAAAGATTAGTGCCTTGACTGTTTTGCCTGAGTCGTAACCATTATTTTCTGTGACCTGTTCTCCTTCGGCGAATCAATTAATAATAAAAATCTGCCGAAGATTCCATTTCTGTGAACCAAATTAAAAATCTTATCTAATCCATTCAATCGGTCACAATAATTTTTATTCAACGTTAAGATCTTCCCATTGTTCAATAACCTGAGACACAATATCCCAGCTAAATCCCCGGCGCAATAAAAAATCGCTGACTCGTTTCTTGGCTTTTAGCTCATCCAGGTTTGTTACTAATTTTTTTCTTTTATGCGCCAACTCAAGGGCAACATTCAGGGGATCATTTTTTTCGTAAATTTGTTCAACGGTTTTTTCTATTAATTCTCTGCTTATTCCCTTTTGAACTAATTCCTGCTTTAATAAAAACTCACCCATTGGGCGGGTGATCAATTTGCTTTTTGCGAAAGCCATTGCAAATTTTTCATCATCAATTAATTTTAGTCTCTTTAAATCTTTAACAACTAAGTCAATTATTTTTTCTTCAAACCCGACTTGCTTTAATTTCGTTCGCATCTCTTTTTCACTGCGATCCCGATAGGAAAGAAAATTAAGAGCGCGTTCTTTTGCTTTTTTCTTTTCCTCGGAATAAAGGATTTTTTCAATTTGATCTTCTGTTAACGAATCACCCTTTTTTAATCCAAATTGAAAAACAACATCCTGATGCAAACCAAAGCCAAACTCTTCGTCTAAGTAGATGGAACAACGGTTTTTTCTTTTTTGTTGAACTAATATTTGGGTGATTATTTTGGGCATAGGAAAAATTTGTAAATCCAAATTCATACGAAACATAAAAATGTTTGGCTATAATCATAGCACGACAAGTTGCAGAAGCAAAAGCAGTGACAGTAATATTCGCCCATCCATTTTTTTACTGCTACTGCCACTGCTACTTTTTAAATAATATTATAATTTATGTATTATGCCGAAGGCGTATCTTGTTTTACTTCGCTCTTAGCTGGTTTATTCTGCATAATCCCCAGCGCATTCCTCACCTTTGTTTCAACTTCAGTATAGATATCAGGGTTTTCCAGCATGAATTTTTTCACATTTTCGCGTCCCTGACCTAATCTTACCTCACCATACGAAAACCAGGTACCACTTTTTTCAATAATATCGTGCTTCACAGCAACGTCAATAACATCGCCTTCGCGTGAAATACCAGTTCCGAACATAATATCAAATTCAGCCTCGCGAAACGGCGGCGCGACTTTGTTTTTTACGACCTTTGCTTTTGTTCTGTTACCGATCACGTTCTCACGATCTTTTATCGAAGCAATACGACGAATGTCAATTCTTACTGAAGAATAAAATTTCAGCGCCCTGCCTCCGGTGGTTGTTTCCGGGTTGCCGAACATAACACCAATTTTCATTCGTATTTGATTTATAAAAACTACACAGGTATTGGACTTGCTGATTGCCCCGGAAAGTTTCCGCATCGCCTGGGACATCAAACGCGCTTGCAAGCCCATTTGAGCATCTCCCATTTCCCCTTCAATTTCAGCACGGGGAACTAAAGCCGCAACAGAATCAATAACCACCACATCAAGAGCACCGCTGCGAACAAGAGTTTCACAAATTTCCAGCCCTTGTTCTCCAGTATCTGGTTGGGAGATTAACAGGTTATCTGTATCAACTCCTAAGTTTTTAGCGTAGTAAGCATCGAGTGCATGCTCGGCATCGATAAAGGCTGCTAAACCACCTGTCTTTTGCGCTTCAGCAATGATGTGTAATGCTAATGTAGTTTTCCCCGAAGATTCGGGGCCATAAATTTCAATTATTCTACCCCTGGGCAAGCCGCCAATTCCCAATGCTGCGTCGAGTGAAATTGACCCGGTTGAGATCGTTTTAATTCTCTCGAACAGCCGGTCATCACCCAACCGCATTACCGAGCCTTTGCCGAATTGTTTGTCTATTTGGGAAAGCGCTAACTCTAACGCTTTTTGTTTTTCATTATTTTCGTTAGCCATTTTTATCTCCTAATTGAGTTTAATTTTTTTTAATACAGTGTAAATGGGGCCTTGTTGTGTGAGTTCACTTTTAATAAATAACACTTCTTTTACAACAAATTTACCCACATCAAAAGTTTCTTTTTGTTGAATTTTTTTTATCGTCGGCTCGATTCCCCTATTGTCCCGCACCCTGCCCATTGTTAAATGCGCTGAAAATCGTCTCTTCTCACGTCCAAATCCTAATTCACTCATTTGCTGATCTATTTTACTTGCCAATTCAATTAATGTATTTTTATCTTCTTCAGTTCCAACC
>JADHVV010000015.1 GCA_016783825.1 Candidatus Zhuqueibacterota bacterium
GTTTTTTAATAAAGATCAATTACTATTACAACGAAAAGGCTGAGGCGAAGGCTAAGGCGGAGCAAGGTAGAAGATTAAAGGTTTAAGATTTTTTCCTTCGCCTTCGCCTCAGCCTTCGCCTGCACTTTAGTGCGTTATGAATCCCTTTAATTTTCATCCTGAAACTGTCTATTCGCCCAATTTTTACATCATTAATAGCATACTTTAATTCTTTAAAAGCGATTTCTTTTTGTTCATCAGATAGATCAGAATTTTCAATTAATTTAAAATAGTTACTGCCAATTTTTGTATAAGGTTTAGGTTCAATAATTTTCTTTTTTTCTTCCATAAAAGCTTTATAATCGTAATAGTAGTTTTTATTTTTTACAAAGTGAAAAAACGGTTCGGTGTTGCTGACTAATCTCCTTTTATATTGCCTTGGTGTCGGATTTGTTTTGATCCATGTTATTTCATTAACTAATTTCACATCAAATTCTTTTAACACTTCGACTGCAAATCGGTATGGAATAAGCTGCAAACTTGCATCTAAATATTTATCCCCAATATTAAATACAATACTTCCTTTATCGCTAACAATTCTATAACATTGTTCAAATACTTTCATTAAATTATGAATATAATCATCAATTTTTTTTTCATTTCCAATACCTTCACCATAATCTCGCTGGTTAAAATAAGGGGGTGAAGTAATAACTAAGTTAATTGTATTATTTGATATCGAATTTAAAACTTTTAAATTATCATCACAGATTACCCTGTTAATTAAATTATTTAATTTATTATCAGCGCTTTCTTTATTTGTTTTTTCAAATTTTTCAATTTTTGCTGAATAAAATAATTGGCACTGTTCTTTTATAATTGAATCTTTCATATCTATTTGGTTCATTTTTACTATTATTCTATTGTCAAGTTAGTTAAATGTATTTCTTTAAATTCCAAACAAATCGATTTGCGGTTGCTCCTTAACTTGCAACCTCACTTTTTTCTTTTTTAATTTTTTTAGATCTTCTTTTATGAGGAACAATTCCCGGCGATATTTTTGGGGCTGTTGAATTTCCAATTTTTGAGCACTTTTTAACGCAGTACCCAGATATTGCTCTGCTTCTTCCGTTTTGTTATTTTTACTCAAAAGCTCTCCAATTCCCCAATACCCCCAGAATTTTTCCGGCTCTATTTCAATGGCGCAGTTGAAAAGCTGTCTCGCTGTTTTTTTCTTTTTCAGACGAATCAGGATGTGTCCGTAATCAAAATAATTTTTCGAATCCAATGGATTTTTTAGAATCGTAAAAAAGAAAAACCGATCCCGTTTGCTTTCCCAATATTTTCTCATGCTGATCTTTGCCGCGATGAGGATAATAATAAAAATATTGTTTGCTAATTTATCTTCAGATTTCAAAGTTTCCAAAGCTTGCTGAAGTTGTTCTTTAAATTCGGATTTCTTCTGTTTTTTTGAAACGTTTTCAATCCTTCGAATAATATCCGGTAATAAAAATGGCAAATCTTTTTCAACACTTTCCAATATCGCAGCGGTCAACTTTTTCGCTAACTTCTCTTTATCCCCGTCAGGAATCAATTCGGTGATAAAATCCGGATTTGCTAATTCATCTTTAAAGAGTTTGTAAAGGGAATATGGCAGATGAACCAATTCATCAAAATAAAGCTCGATCATTATTTCGCCGCGAAGGATTGTTGAGATAAGTCCCTCGAACGGCAAAATTTCTTTATGCTCTATTAGCAAACGCCAAAAAACAGGCCACTGGCAGATTTGTTTTGTTTTTTGTAAGATCAGGGGATCCTTAGTGAGAATTTCAGGATCTTTTACCCTGAGATTATCCATTCCTTCCATCAGCACTATCAGTGTGTCAACAAATTGCAGCCCGTCCTTGAGCGACAAATTGAAGATTGTCTCCCAAAGCGGGTTATCTTCCAGCGGCAATCCCAAATCAGTGTGCGATTGCAAAAACACCAGTGCGGTCATCAGTGAATCCTGGTCAACCGGCTGCTGTGAGTTAAGAAGCTCTCCTAATAATTTCTCTTCAGCATTTTTTATGAAATCATCGTTGATAAAATTGGGGAGAACTGCTGCTCGAATTTCTCTTCGGAACTCCCCGGGCTGTTTAAGCTTTTCAAATTTATTTGGATTGGCTTCCACCAACTCACGTATTTCCCGGAGTAGTTCCAATTCATCAAAGCGGAGATTTTTTAGTTTTTTTCGAGAGAGAAGAACATCAGCGATATGTTCAGAATTATCAATTAAGCGTTCGAGACTCGTTTTGGGGAGTTTCTTTTCTACCCTTGTTTCCTTAATAGCCTTTTCAACGATCTCAAACCGGGGCGGCGCTGCTGTCGTTGCAATTGAGTCCATTATTGTGGTTTCTTTTTTATTACATTAGTTAAATAGTAGATTTAATTTTCGTTATAAAAATACATACTTTAATAGTTACTTGTAACAGCTATCTGTAATAACAATCTTGCAAATCACTGATTTTTCAACACTGCTAAAGTTGCTTATTATTCATCTTGATACACACATGCATCCAAAATTGCCAATAGCTCATTTATAATTTCAGTGTCAGCCTTTTCAACAAATTTTGCTTGACTACTGATATAATCAACCGATTTAATCTGTTCAACCATTATATAACCTGATAATGAAGAGCGATCAGGAATTTTTATGTGAAAAGGCATGTTACGGAATGTATTTGTTATTGGGCAAACGATCGCAAGGCCAGTGTGTTTATTAAACAGAAAATTATTTGCTACAATTGCCGGTCTTCTTCCCTTTTGTTCATGCCCAGACTGTGGATCGAATGTTAAAATGATAAAATCACCTTTTTCGGGAATATTTGATTTCATTTACCATTCTTCCTTTCCAACCGTATTACCCCAATCCAATTCTTTTGAGGAGTAATTTTTGGGCATTTTGGAAACAAGCTCTTTAATGTTATACTTATTCTTTATATTATTTAAAGGTTCGATGATAATCTTGCCCTTATAGACAAAAATGTTCAACTTATCTCCAATGCTAACCTGTGCTTCCTGAAGGATTTGTTTTGGGAAACGTAATCCTTGACTATTCCCCCATTTTTGAATTTTTGTTTGCATAATCTTATTTCCTTAAAATTAGGTGTATAACGTGAAATTATATGGCATTTTATTCCATTATTATTTCAACATTTTAATTACTTCATCGATGGTGTATGCTGGATCTACCATATGAATTACTGCATGACAATTTGGGCATGCTGGACGTAAATCTTTTATAGGGTCAACCTGGTATGCTTCGGAAATTTTTGAAAACGGTTTAATATGGTGAACTTGAATATATTCTTTTTTCACATTTTTATAATGCTCTGTGAAATTAAAACCGCAGACAAAACATACTGCACCAAAGTGATTAATACATTTTGTGCGAGCATTAGAATTTCTTTCATATCTATTAATAGAAACTTTAATTGTCGAACCTTCAAAATATTTTTCTGGTTCTTCAATTTCTTCTGCTATATGTTGAATGTTTTCATTTTGGAATGATTCAAAGTTGATATTATTGTTTTTTAAGTACAATTCAAAACCATTGCTTACATTAACTTTTTTAATTCTAAACATTTCCGTCTTAACTTTATAATTATTTTCAAATGGTATTACATTTTTTTTAATGCAAGTAAAAATCCAGTCCATTTCTTTTGAAGAAAAATTATAAACTTTCTTGAAGTTATTAGCAGCATTGTTAAAATCTTCGTACTTGTCGCCATTATTTTGACCATATTTTTCTTTGATTCTGTGCAATATTTTTATCGCCTTTTCCGTAGTTGGCATCCATATATTGTATTTGTCTGGATTTGACAAGTATAAAAGTAATGTTACAAAGCCCCTATCAGCCCCTGAAATTTTAAGTTTTCCTTTATCCACACAATTGTTAATAATTGTTTTATAGTTTCGATTTGAATTAAAGATTTCATCAAACAAATTTTGTATTAAACTTGTTGGATTGCTTTTAAATTTATTTAGATTGGGAGTTTGGAAAAGAGGCCCGAACCAATAATTTGTATTGTCGTCAACAATTTTAAATATGTGAATCAATAAATTTTTATTAATATTTTTTGAGTGTTCCCTAATAAGTTCCCATGCTATTTTTTCACGTTTTTGTTTTCTTGGTAACTCATGAGCGGTAAAATATTTGTAATCTTCACTTTTTTTAAATTGTTCAATTATTTCTTTTTCATTTTGAATTATAATTTGCTTCATTTGTAAACCTATAGTAAATGATGTTTATTGCCATATAACTAAATATACATCAAAAAAATAAAATCAAAGAAAATTCTTAAATTGATAAAAAAAATACTTTTCATTCAACAGATTTTTGCAGCAAAACCTGGTGCTGCATCATTGATTGTTGATAATCTATTATCTGAAAATTATATTGCTGGATAACGCCTTTCAATTGATCTGAAGTTCTGACGTAAATTGGATGTCCCAACAAAAGTCTCATGCGCGTCCAGAAGTTAGCCGGGGAAAAAGTTAAAACCAGGCAGCCCCCGTTTTTCAGAATGCGGCACGTTTCTTCAAAAAAAGGAATGATATCTTTTATATATTCGATCAAGCCAACTGCTGTTATCATGTCCATTGATTTCGTTTTCACCGGGATGGACAGAGCATCAGCCTGTATAAATGGTAGGTTCGGATAACTTTCCCTGGCTTCGAGCAGCATTGAATAAGTGAAGTCAAGCCCAATAATAGATTTCGCTCCATTCAAATATTCTAATACATTGCCCGTGCCAACGCCAAGGTCAAGTACGCTTTTCCCTTTTAGCTCGACTTGATTTATTAAAGTAACTAAATTACTATTCTCTTTGTTTAATATTCTTTGAAAAGGGTAAAAAGACCGGAATAATTTGTAATACCTGGTTTTTAAATTCCACAATAGTTTATTCATAAAGCAGGTATCTTTTTCTGATTTTTTTAAATTTTTCCAAATCAGCATGCCATTGCTGTACTACCTTTTCCGCTGATTCTGCCTCATCCATTGCCCGTCTTGTTTCTTCATTGCCAAACATGTTTAAAACTCTGCGTTCCGATTTCCATTTAAATTTATCAGGGTGATTTTTTTTGATATTATAAATTAAATGAATACCAAACTCAACTGATGGAAAAATCCGCGCGTCTGTAATTTCAAATGCCAATCCTTTACAGCATTCCCCCTCAAATTTTGGATTCACTGCCGCACCCGGCAAATCAATCGGAACGTATGAAGTCGTGTCGATTTTTATTCCCGGGATAGCGGCTTTTTCAAGGGATTTTTTCAGTGCGATATTATCCAACCAGGGAGCGCCGACATTTAAGAAAGGCTTATCCGTGCCCCGTCCCTCTGACACATTGCATGTTTCCAACAAACCCATTCCCGGGTAAAGAAGCGCCGTTTTTGTGCAGGGAATATTCGGAGACGGTTTCACCCATAACAATCCGAGTTCATCAAAAAAACTATTTCTTCTCCAATTTTCCATCGAAAGAATAGTTAAATCAACTTTTACGCCATTAGCAAGCCAACCCTCTTTGTTGAACATTTTTGCCAATTCACCAACTGTCATGCCATGTCTTAAAGCAATTGGCTGAATACCGACAAATGATCTGTACTTTACATCTAACACGGGCCCTTCAACCATTGAGCCGGTAATCGGATTTGGTCGGTCAAGAACAATAAATGACATATTATTTTCTGCAGCAGCCTCCATACACAGTGACATTGTGCTAATGTAAGTATAAAACCGCGCTCCAATATCCTGAATGTCAAAGATCAATACATCGAGTCCCTGCAACATTTCTGTTGTTGGTTTTCTTGTTTCACCGTAAATGCTGAAAATTGGCACACTGGTTTTTTCATCTTTTTTATTTTCAATCTTGTAACCACCCTCAATATCGCCACGGATGCCATGCTCGGGGCTAAACAACGCGACTAATTCAAAATCTGGCAATGCATAAAGTAAATCAATAATATGCTTTCCTTTGGAATCAACACCGGTCTGATTCGTGATGAGACCAATTCGCTTTCCATTAAGTAAATCAAGTTTATTTTCTATTAAAACTTCAATCCCCAACTTAATGGGTTGAGAATATGACGGCGAGTTGCAAAAAGAGGAGGGTATAATTAGAATAGCCAAAAACAAGATTAGTGTATTTTTCAAACGAGATTCCTTACTTTTTTGTGAAAGGTAATTGGTTGAATAGGTAATTGGGTAATTAGTTTACCAGGTAATAAGGTTGATGATTAATAAAATTAATTGTAACTATTCAGTGTGGTTAAAAATGTCATTCTGAGGGAGCTTGCGACCGAAGAATCTCCCCAATGTTTACAATTACTACGAGATTCTTCACTTCCCAACAACCCACATCGCCTCCCCCGTTCAGAATGACATGAATACAACGAATAGCTGAACAGTTACAATTAATTTTGATAATTTATTACCAAATTACCTTATTACCACACAAAGTTATGTCAATTCCGATAACCGAAACGAAATCAGAAATTTCCTAAAGCGCCACATCCGAACCGATAAGAATTTTAATATCAAATAATGGCGCATTGGTTACTGATTTTGGCAGCTTAAAATGATCCATAAACTTTTCAGCATCTTCAGTCATGGATGCGTTACATTTTGAAAACGAGTGGTTGTAATTAAGTTTGTCTGCATTTCTGTAATTTACGATGATAACCTTTTTTTCGTTGTAACGCTGGTTGTGTAACCGGTTGCCTAATTTTCTTGCGGAACCGGCAACCCGGTAGCCATTTAAAATTTCAATATAATAATTATCTTCAGTGTCCGGAAGCCCGGTGTATTGATCGCTGATATTTGGCATGTTAAAATCCGCGCCGATAACGATTGTAAAATCCAGTGGTTTCACATCCGGTTCTATTTGAAAAGAACGGTTAAATACAGTTTTTAAACTTTCAATCCGCTTTGAAATTTCTCCTGATTTCAGGGAATCAAACGTTCTTCGCCAGATTATAACAGAATTTTTAATTCGATATGAGGATTTAACCTGTGTTAAACGATCTGATGAATAAAGTCCTTTCAACTCATCATTAAATGAATTTAAAGAGATCGATTTTTTCGAGCCATCGACAACAGCAATTTTGAGACTAACCGGTGTTTGTTCTTCAATCGTTTCTTCCACTACCACAACTGTCGTATCTTGATTTAAACCTGGTTGCGGCTCTTCAATCGGAATAGTTAAACTATCCTGTATTTCATCCCCGAATTCCTGCTCTTGAGCAATAGCATATTCGAGCGTATCCGATGGCGTTATTTGTTGAACTTTGGGCGATTCTTTTAATGATTGCACATAAGGTGGAATATACTTTATCGCAGCATAAATTAATAAAAAAAATAGCAGAAAAAATATCACATAATTGAGCCATTTGCCTGTGGGAAAAATTGATGATTTGACAACTGGCGGCGCCGTACGTTTGTAAACAGGATGCCTGAAATCACGATCTTGTGAAAAATCATCCACAATTTCTATATCAGGCTCTTCCATCTGTTCATCCTTTCTGTTAGAGCGATAACGGACTCCTTTGATTACTATTTGGCGGTCTTCAGGCTCATCGGGTTCCTGTGGCATCTCTATCGATTTTTCTTCATCTTCAATTGAGAGCCTTTTCATTCCCCTGACCTTAAAAATAACTGCTGATGCATCTTCATTATAGTTTGTTTCAAGTGATTTTTGGACTACCAATTCACAAACTTGTTGTAAAGATGAAGTGTTTACAAAGGTTGGAATGTCCTGTTCCGGTATTGCTTCAACAATAGAGCGTGTAAACAGCAGGATGATATCATTTGTTTGAATTTGTTTTTGTTTAATATCGATTGAAATATTATCTTTTGCGCCTAACAAAGGTAAAGAAATTTCTGGTTGACGAGTATCTGCAAATGGGTAATTCGTTTCTATTTCGTTCTTATCAGGCTTGGTGAGATTTTCAAGAACGTTATTTCTTAACATATAAACCAAACAATCTCCAATGGAAACCAGGTAAAGCGTATGATCATGTACAACAGCACAAATCAATGAATTTGAATAATAGTTTTGTTTACCTTCATTAATGTTCGCCTGGTAAATTGATATGTTTGCTTTTTGCAGCGCATTCGTTAACATGCCAGAAAGATTTCCGTTCCAGGGAGATTCAAAATATTCCTGAAAGACAGTTTGAATGACTAATTTACTTGAAAATTCACCACTTCCTTCTTCTCCCCGGGCGTCCGTTATCAAGAACATTTGACCCCGTAAATACAAATCCTCTGCATTTTGCGGCAAATAATATCCAATAACGTCCTCGTTCTTAATTTTTCTATATCCGGCAGCCGAGTGTTTTCCAAAATCCAAATTAAATATCATCTTATCTTCATTCACTTTTTTATCCCTCGATTATGTGGAATTATATTTGAAATCCTTGTAACAATATATAAAGCAATAAATTAAAAATCAAGAGAAAATTTACCAATTTATCTCTTGACATTTTGGCAGAACAATGCTATATTTATTTCGCATTATTCTGGTATCAGTTCTATCGTTAATTTTTTTTCGTTGCAAAATTATTTTTATCAAGGTAACACAGTGGCAAAATTTGAGTTAATTTCAGAATACAAACCAACCGGCGATCAACCCAATGCTATTCGGGAACTCACAGAAGGTATTTTCCGGGGAGATTCACACCAGACATTGTTAGGAGTAACCGGCAGCGGAAAAACCTACACCATGGCAAATATCATTGCTAATGTGGGCAAACCGGCGATCATTTTATCACATAACAAAACATTAGCCGCGCAACTCTACGGCGAATTTAAGGGGTATTTTCCCAATAATGCCGTTGAATATTTCATCAGCTATTATGATTATTATCAACCAGAAGCTTATGTGGCATCGACCGATACCTATATCGCAAAGGATACATCAATAAATGATGAGATTGACCGATTGCGATTAAAAGCAACCAGTTCCCTAATGCAGCGCGATGACGTGGTTATAGTAGCTTCAGTATCGTGTATTTACGGTCTCGGCTCTCCCGAAGATTATAAAGCAATGTTAATAACTCTAAAAAAGGGACAACGAATCGCCCGCAATACAATTCTCGAAAAATTAGTTGATCTTTATTACACACGTAACGATTTTGACTTTAGCCGCGGCAGCTTTCGGGTTCGGGGGGATGTGGTTGAAGTTATTCCTGCCTATGAAGAAGAAGGCATTCGCATTGAATTTTTTGGAGATGAAATAGAGAAAATTTCAAAAATTGATACGCTAACCGGAAAAATTATCGGTTCCCTGGACTCAGCAGGAATTTATGCGGCAAAACATTATGTCACGACGCAGCCTAAAATTGAAAACGCTATCAAGGAGATAAAAAAGGAATTGGAACAGCGGTTAGCCTGGCTTAGAAAGAATAACAAACTGCTCGAGGCGCAGCGATTGGAAATGCGCACCAATTTCGATTTAGAAATGATGATGGAGATCGGCAGTTGTTCCGGTATTGAAAATTATTCGCGCCACATAACAGGCAGAGAACCGGGAGACCATCCATATACTTTATTAAATTTTTTCCCCAGCGACTTTCTCATGTTCATCGATGAGTCGCACGTTACTGTATCCCAGGTTCGGGCAATGTACCACGGTGACAGGTCACGCAAGGAAACATTAGTTGAAAATGGTTTCCGCTTGCCCTCTGCTCTGGATAATCGTCCGCTCAATTTTCAGGAATTTGAAAATATGCTCAAGCAGGTCGTGTTTGTTTCTGCCACGCCGGGAGAATACGAACTGGAAAAATGCGGCGGTGTGGTTGTTGAGCAAATTATCCGTCCCACCGGTCTCATGGAACCGGAAATTGATGTCCGACCAATTAAGGGTCAGATTGATGATTTGATTTCGGAAATCAATCTGCGTTCTGAAAAAGGGGAACGAGTGTTGGTTACCACGCTCACAAAACGAATGGCAGAAGATTTAACCGATTACCTCGCTGACATGAAATTACGGGTTCGATATTTACACTCCGAGGTCAATGTATTGGATCGGGTCAAAATTTTACGCGATTTGCGGTTGGCAGAATTTGATGTGTTAGTGGGAATTAATTTGCTCCGGGAAGGACTCGATCTTCCCGAAGTTTCTCTGGTTGCTGTTCTCGATGCAGATAAGGAAGGATTTTTGCGATCTGAAACTTCTCTGATGCAGGTTTCCGGCAGAGCCGCGCGCAATGTAAATGGCAGGGTTATTTTTTACGCCGATAAAATCACTCAATCCATGCAAAAAACAATCGACGAAACGAATCGCCGCCGAAAAATCCAGCAACAATATAATGAAGAACACGGCATCACTCCCAAAACAATTTATAAATCAGTGGAAGACGTGATGAGTTCTACACGAGTTGCTGATGAAAAAGTGGAAAAATGGGGAACCCGACGAAATAAGTCTCGTCGCTATGACCAACCCATGTCAGCAATGGAACAGACCGAACTCGTTGAAAAATTGGAACAGGAGATGAAGGACGCTGCAAAAAATCTGGAATTTGAGAGGGCGGCTGAATTAAGGGATGAGATTGAGTGGGTGAAGGACAATAATTAGTGCAAAGAATTTTAGAGCGCTATGGTAAATTCATTTTTTCTATAAATTTTTATTACAAATTATTGGCACTAAAGTTAATTTGCTGCCAATTATTTGGTAGCCGTAATGAACAAAAGTTACTCACAAAAAATAAAACAATAAAATGCCTCCCAATAAGGAAACAATCGGTAAACTAACGCCAAAATATTCATTTGTTCTAAATAAATATTCTGACTATAGGGTTAGCAAATGCCCTGATTGCGATTTTAATACTTTTAAAAGAAAATTTCCGCTAGTAATATTTGTTACTAAAGGTGTTCCAATTACACTTGGACTTACCTGTACATACTGTTCAAAATGTGAGTTAATCATTGCTCATCAACATGAACTTGAAGAAGAACTCTATAAAATTTTTATTGAAATTGATCCCGAAATGATTGGGAACGAATATTATGTAGTTGGAACAGTGGATAAAAAAATATGGAAAAAGACCATTGGTAAAAAATCAAATTTTACCCAAATGTTAGAGCATGCAGCTGATTTTAAAGAAGTATTAGAATTAAAATACCAGCCAGCCGGTTGGTACCGTCCCAAATAATAAACATTATTGCCTTTTACTGACAGATAGCTTTGAAGTAAAGCCGTACATCAAAAAAAAATGCTTTTACGTGGTACTTAACTAAATTTCAAAGGGGGGGTACAAATTGCCACCCCCCTTTGAAATGATTGAGAAAAAACAAGAATGATAAATAACAAAGGAACTGAATTTAATTAAACAAACAGGTGATTTAAAATGACCACTAAAATCGCTGTTTTTAAGAAAAAAGAAATCAGAAAAACCATTCATAATAATGAGTGGTGGTTTGTAGTGGAAGATGTTGTTTTAGCTCTGACTGATTCAAGAGATCCTAAACAATACATTCAGCGGATGAAACTTAGGGATCCAGAGCTTAAGAAAGGGTGGGTACAAATTGTACATACCCTTTCAATTGAAACAACTGGAGGAAAGCAAAAAATGCTCTGCGCCAACACCGAAGGCATTTTCCGTATCATCCAATCAATGCCATCACCAAAAGCAGAACCGTTTAAACGCTGGCTGGCAAAAGTTGGTTATGAAAGAGTGCAGGAAATTGAAGACCCGGAACTTGCCACTAAAAGAACACGTGCCCTGTACAAAGCCAAAGGTTATCCTGATGATTGGATTGAAAAAAGAATGCGTGGCATTGCCATCAGCGAAGAATTGACCGACGAATGGCAGCAACGAGGCGTAAATGAAGACAGGGAGTACTCCATATTAACTGCAGAAATCTCAAAAGCAACCTTTGGCATGACACCAAAAGAGTACAAAGACTTTAAAAGATTAAATAGAGAAAATTTGCGCGATCACATGAACGATCTTGAATTGATATTTTCAATGTTAGGCGAAGCATCTACAACAGAAATTGCCCTAAACACAGATGCCCAGGGTTTTGAAGAAAACAAAGATGCTGCCCAGAAAGGTGGTGACGTTGCTGGTAAAGCGAGAAAAGATTTGGAATCAAAAAGTGGCAAAAAAGTTTCCACGAAAAAAAATTATTTAAAGCAGATTAAAGACAAATAAACTTGAATATGAATTATAGTAACCGATCATATGGTTAAAGTTAAAGTTACAAATTAGCCCACAGAAATAGAACACGTCACAGAAAAAATAAATTTTTTTCTGTGGGAGTTCGTTTATGTGAGAAAAAATTTCTAATGTTTTATAATCCTGTGATCGAATATGAATCATACAATCAACGAAGTTTTTAAACTGATAAAATTATGAAACATCATTTCCGAAGAAAATTACTCAACGAAAATCGTTTAATAGGCACAATGGTCACTTTAGACTCTCCGGCAGTCAGTGAACTACTGGCACAAGTCGGATTTGATTGGCTGTTTATTGATGCGGAACATGCACCGTTCTCCACGCGGGACATGCAGGCGCTGCTTCAAAGCGCTGGAAATACGCCTTGTGTGATTCGGCTGGTTTCAGGCACAGAAGTAGCGATTAAAAAAGCGCTGGATATTGGCGCTGCCGGTATCATCGTACCACAAGTGAATACTGCCGAACATGCAGAGCAGATTATTCGGATGGCACGCTATTCCCCGGAAGGTAACCGAGGTGTTGGGATTGGACGGGCTCATGGTTACGGTCTCAAATTTCAGGAATATATCGACAGGGCCAATGAAAAAACTGCTGTCATTGTGCAGGCGGAACATATTGAAGCAGTTAATAATATTCATTCCATCGTCAAAGTTCCGGGAATAGATGCTGTACTTGTTGGACCTTACGATCTTTCTGCAAGCCTGGGAAAGCTTGGTAAAGTTGATGATCCGGAAGTGGTTGCTGCGATCGAAAAGGTGACTGAAGCCTGTTTAAACGCTGGAATACGATTGGGTATTTTTGGTGTTACTACAGAAGCTGTAAAGCCTTACATTGAAAAAGGCTATACATTAATCGTAGCCGGTGTTGATACATTGATGTTAGCCCGGACTGCGAAGGCTTTGCTAAAGGAATTAAAAAATAAATGAGTTTATAATAAAATCACTAATTTCATCATTAATATTTTTTTTAGGGGAGCGTTCAAGCGCTAAATATTATCATGAAAGGGAAAACAATGAAACGAAATCTGCTAATTTTATTAATCTTCGCCTGCTTGGTTTTTACAATCTTAGGCTGTTCAACGCCAAAAACAATTCAACTCTGGAACGGAATGGATTTTTCCGGGTGGAAGTTGTTTGTCCCTGGTGATTCCATCGATGTCAAAGACGTCTGGTCTGTGAAAGATGGTGTCATTCATTGTAAAGGTGTACCCAATGGCTACATGCGAACCGAAGCTGAATATTCAAACTATACTTTGTACCTGGATTGGCGTTGGGTGGGAAAAGGCAGCAACAGCGGCGTATTGCTTCACTCCCAGGAACCGGACCAGGTTTGGCCAAATTGTATCGAGTGCCAGTTGAAATCAGGCAATGCCGGTGATTTTGTACTCATTGGTCCCGGCTCGATTACAGTAGATGAAGAAAAATTCGAAAATACGGAAAGATTCTTAGTGATTCCCAAAAAACAAGACAGTAATGAGAAACCAATTGGCGAGTGGAATAGTTATAAAATTGTTTGCCAGGGCGATAAAATTACTTGTTATGTGAATGGTATTTTACAAAATACAGGCACGCAAGCTTCTTTATCAAAAGGAAAGATTTGTTTTCAAAGTGAAGGCGCTCCGATTGAGTTTAGGAATTTTCGGTTGGAGTTATTTTAGTCGCAGACGCTAATATAAATTATTTTGACATTACAAAATAATGTACTAAAAGGAAACTAACATTATGATTTCCCAAACATTAAAATTAGAAGCGCTTGAAAAAAAGAAACTTAAAGAAATACTTCAAGCAGTAGTTATCAACCAAACAGTGTTAACAGTACAATTTCCTGGAGGCGAGGAAGTAATTATCCAACCAAAGCCTCCTCTTAAGCCATTACCAATTCTAAACGGATATGTACCAAAAGGCTGGAAGGAAGAAATTTACTGATGAATCGAGATAAACAGATACTATTAGATGCTGGATTGTTTATTGGGGCATTGCTTAAAGGAGATGCACGTCATCAAGAAGCTCGCACAATAATTGAAGCAGCAAGACAAGGAGAATTAACAACTTGTACAACTACAAGCATTTTAAGCGAGGTATATGCTGCATTAACCTGGATTAATGCTCAGCCACCTCATAGTCCAAGTGATGCAGCAAATGCAGTACGACTGTTAATTGAGCTACCTTCAGCAATCGATATACTCTCAGATGGGTTTGATGTCAGTTTGAAAATGTTGGAATTATCAGAAAAATATAATTTGACTGCCCGCAAAGTGCATGATGCTAGGCATGCTGCAACAGCTATTATTAACGATATAGAGTTAATCTACACTTATGATATAACGGACTGGAGACTGTTCGAACCAGAAGGATTGATAATTGCTGGGCCGCCAAGTGTTATGGTGAATATTAATAAAAAGAATGAATGACCTGCTTTTAAAAAAAATAAAATCTTATTTTCTCTTCAAATCATCACCCTTGGAGGTATAATAAACAATATGAAAATATTAGTCATAGGCAGCGGTGGACGGGAACACACCCTGGTTTGGAAAATTGCTCAAAGCCCTGATGTGAAAAAAATTTACTGTGCGCCCGGCAATGCCGGTATCAGTGAGTTAGCAGACTGCGTATCAATTGATGCTGCTGATATTAAAGGTCTGTTAAAATTCGCGGCTGGCAAACACATCGATTTAACAGTTGTTGGACCGGAAGTGCCATTGTCGTTGGGAATTGTTGACCTGTTTAAAAGTAAGGGATTAAAAATTTTCGGGCCGTCTCAGAAGGCTGCTGAAATTGAAAGCAGCAAAATATTCTCAAAATACCTGATGGAAAAATATAAAATCCCCACGGCAAAGTATGAGAGTTTTGACGTTTACGATAGAGCTGAAGAATATGTGAAATCCATTTCAGCGCCGTTAGTAGTAAAAGCAGATGGATTGGCAGCAGGCAAAGGCGCTATCGTTTGTTTCACCAAAGAAGAAGCGTTGGCTTCATTGAACAAGTTAATGGTGCAGCGAATCTTTGGACAAGCCGGAGCCAAAGTTGTGATTGAAGAATACCTGGCAGGGGAAGAGGTTTCAGTACTGGCGTTTACTGATGGCACAAATATTGTTTCGCTAATCCCGGCGCAGGATCATAAACCAATCCTCGATGGAGATAAAGGGCCTAATACCGGTGGTATGGGCGCTTATGCCCCAGCTGTATTTGTCGATGATAAAATGTTCGAAACAATTCGGAAAAATATTTTAGAGCCAACTATTAAAGGTATGGCTCTTGAAGAAAGACCTTACCGCGGTGTGCTTTATGCCGGGTTAATTATGACCAGGCAAGGTCCCAAAGTCATCGAATTTAACTGCCGTTTTGGGGACCCTGAAACACAGGTTATTTTGCCTTTGATTAAAAGTGATATTGTCCCTTTCCTAAACGCTTGTGCTGAAGGGGATATCAAAGATCTAAAATTAGGTTTGTCTGCTCAATTTGCAGTGTGCGTTGTTTTAGCATCCGGCGGTTATCCAAATGAATATGAAAAGGGTAAAAAAATATTTGGATTGGATAAAAATTTTGGCAGTAGTGTGTTTAACTTTCATGCCGGTACGAAAAAAGTGAATGACGATTGCCTGACAAATGGCGGCAGAGTATTAGGAGTGACTGCTTTGGGAAATAATATCAAACAAGCGATCAATCGCGCTTATTCCGCGGTTGGGAAAATTGCTTTTGATGGCGCTTATTATAGAAAGGATATTGGGTATAAAGCGCTTTAGGCTCTGTCGTGGATAGGTTTTAAAAAAAAGTTCATGACAACGTTATTACAATATATTACATCTAAACAATTGGCTCAAAGGTAATTTGGTAATTAGTTAAATAGGTAATTGGGTAATTGGTTAAATAGGTAATTAGTTAAATAGGTAATTGGGTAATTAGCTTATTGGGTAATTGGGTGTTTAATTATAAACCAGTCTTGATTTTGTACTTATTACCATAATTACCCAATTACCTTATTACCAAATTACCTAACAAGGAGTAACATCAATGAAAATTTTAGTAACCGGCGGCGCCGGTTTTATTGCTTCTCATGTTACTGATGCGTACATTAATCAAGGGCATGAAGTTGTTGTTATTGATAATTTATCCACTGGAATCAGGGACAATATAAATGCACAAGCAAGTTTTGTGGAAATGGATATTCAAGATTCACAAATTTTTGATCTGTTTGAAAAGGAAAAATTTGATGTCGTCAATCATCACGCGGCGCAAATGGACATCCGCCTTTCGGTTAAGGATCCGACTTTTGATGCCAGAAATAATATTTTGGGGACGATTAACCTGGCAGAAGCTGCTGTTAGAAATGATGTTAAAAAGTTTATTTTCATTTCCAGCGGCGGCGCAATCTATGGGGAACAGGACTATTTTCCTGCAGATGAAATTCATCCGACGCGTCCTTTGTCCCCTTATGGCATTGCCAAATTAACCGGAGAAAAATATCTTTACTATTATAATAAAACTTATGATTTGAATTTTGTGAGTCTGCGATATGCAAATGTTTATGGACCGCGGCAAAATCCCCACGGAGAAGCCGGAGTAATTGCAATTTTTGCCAGCAAGCTTTTTAACAATGAAACGCCTGTTATTAATGGTGAAGGCAAACAGACTCGTGACTATGTTTATGTTGCTGATGTCGTTCAAGCAAATGTAAAGGCACTTAATTATAATCAGAGCGATTATTTCAATATCGGAACCGGGATAGAAACGGATGTGAACGAACTTTTTTATCATGTAAATCATTTAACTGACAGCCATGTTGAAGAAAAACACGGACCTGCCAAACCGGGGGAACAACAGCGCAGTGTCTTAAATAATAAAAAAGCAAAAGAGCTGTTAAATTGGCAGCCAACAGTTCAGCTTGAAGATGGGCTTAAAAAGACGGTTGATTTTTTTAAAACAAGATAGTTTATCTTTACGAAAGCTAATAGCCAAACGTCAAACACTAATCAAATGAATAAATATGAACAAGAATTTAATTGATAAGCTGCCAACATGAGCTTTCGTAAAGTTGAGTTGAAATTTAACTTTACGAAAGCTAATCAGTCAAACAATTAACTGTAATCGATTTGCAAATTTGAATTTTATTTGTAACTGTTCAATTATTCGTTGTATCCATGTCATTCGGTCGCAAGCTCCCTCAGAATGACTTTTTTTCAACTCTGAATAGTTACTTTTATTTTATCATTAAATTCACTATATGAGCTTTCATAAAGTTGGATTAAAATAATAATTAAAACTATGGAATTAAACAATCAAATTAACAAAGACCATGAAAAACGTTTCCTGAATTTTCAAAAGGAATCCGGGATTTATGGTACCTCTGAAGCGATTCAACAAATATTTGACACGATTGAGCAGGTGGCGCCAAGCGACATTTCTGTGCTCATCAACGGCGAGAGTGGAACCGGGAAAGAACTGGTGGCAAAGGAGATTCATCGCCGAAGCCGCCGGGCAAACAATCCCTTAATAATTGTGAATTGTGGCGCAATACCGGAAGGCATAATTGAATCCGAACTGTTCGGGCATGAGAAGGGCGCTTTTACCGGCGCTGTTGGCGTTCGCAAAGGTTTTTTTGAAACCGCTGACCGCGGCACTATTTTTTTAGATGAAATCGGGGAAATGCCGTTGAGTGCACAAGTGAAAATCCTTCGCATACTTGAGGGCAAGGAATTCACCCGTGTCGGAAGTTCGGTTGCCAAACGCACTAATGTTCGGGTCATTGCTGCCACAAACAAATCATTAGAACAAGAAGTGCAAAACGGAAATTTCCGGCAAGACCTGTTTTTTCGTTTGCGGGCAATAACCATCGAACTGCCCCCGCTTCGGTCGCGCAAGGAAGACATTCCACTCCTTGTTGATAAATTTTCTCAAAATTATTGCAAAGATAACCGGATAAATTTTGCCGGCTTTGATGAAACCGCAATAACAGGTATGCAAAACTATCCCTGGGCAGGAAATATCCGCGAGTTGAAAAACCTGGTTGAAAGCATGATCATTCTCGAAAAAGGGCGTAAAATAGATGAACAAGTATTAGCGAAATACCTTAATACTTTTGACCAGGGAACAAGGAATTTACCAATCCCGGTCAATCGTCCCACTGACCAGGTAGAGCGGGAATTCATTTACCGGGCGTTGATAGATTTAAAAAATGAAATTTCCCAATTACGGGAATTAATTCTAACCCGCGTTTTTCCACCAAAAAGGTTAAAAAGTTGGGAAGGTGCTGATGCGACTGTTTTTTCCCATGAAGATGCACACGTCGTTTATGACGATGTATCAGCGGAAGCAAAACCAATTGTTTCCATACCTGGTATGGAGAAAAAGTTAATTGAAGAGACACTTAGCCGGTTTAGCGGGAACAAAAGAAAAGCAGCGTTAAGTTTAAAAATAAGCGAAAGAACCCTTTATCGTAAAATAAAAGAATACAAACTACCTTTTTAATATGAAAACACAAAACTACATTATTTATTTAATTTTACTACTCCTATTTAGCTTCGGGATGAAATGCGGATACTACTCATTTTCCGGATCAACTTTACCAGCACATATTCGAACCGTAGCTGTACCCATGTTTGAAAATAAAACCAGCGAATTTGGTGTGCGTGAAGATATGACAGATGCGATCATCATAAAATTTACTCAAGATAATACACTCAAAGTTGCCGATCGCAGGTCAGCGGACAGTATTGTATTGGGCAGCATTGTTAATATTCGCGAACAAGCCGGCGCCTATACTGCCAATGAACGGGTAAAGGAAATACGAGTTTATGTTTCTGTGCAGGCAAAATTTGAGGACATAAAAAAGCGTAAAGTCATCTGGGATGAATCAATCACACAATGGGGCACATACGATCCCACTCTACCGGCAGGAGATGAAGGCTCAACCAGGCAGGATGGCATTAATGAAGCAATAGAAAAAATCGTTGATGATATTTTCAACAAAACTGTGTCCGGCTGGTAGCATTCGAATTTAATGCAATAATTTATTAAAAAGTCATTGATTTTATCGGTAAATTGTACTATTTTAAAGAAGCACCATTATCCAATATATTATTCTACCCCGCATTATTTATCATATTTTTAAAGGTAGCGGGATAACCTGAATTATTCAAAAATTTAGGAAAAAATATCAATTATTAAGGCTACTTTGAGCAGTTATAGGAGTTAATAAAATGCAAAAATCAACAAAGGAAGAAATTAAATATTTAGAGCGCATTTTATCAGAAAATTCAAATTCCATCCTTTTTGCGCGACTGGCTGAAACATATCTTCAGGCAGACAGAGTAGATGATGCAATTGAATTATGCGAATTTGGTGTAAAAAAACACCCGGCTTATGTTACCGGACATTTTATTCTTGGCAAATGTTACCTGAAGAAAAAATTATTAGATCAAGCAGAAAAAGAACTTAAGTGCGCGATCACGTTCGATCCAAAATATATTGCAGCGCATCGTGAATATGGTGAGTTAATGGCTCAAATAGGGTGGCACACCACTTGCGAACTGACGTTTCAGGAAATCATGAAAATCGATCCGCTAAATGAAAAAGCAAAGTCCAGAATGTCAGAAATTAAAAAATTATTTATCCATCAACCGGAAAATAAAATTGATGAGCCGGGAGAAACACAGTTCTCAATAAAGGAGATGGACAATTCTTTCGCAGCTAACATAGAACGAATTGAGGAAGAAAAAAAAGAACCTGAAATTGGAATTGAAAAATTTGATTTGAGTAATAATATTCAGGAAGAAAAAGCCGGGGCTGAAATAATTGATAAATTTAATATGGGTGAAGCTATTCAGAAAGAAAAAGCTGAGGATGAAATAGTTGAAAAATTTAAGTTGGGTGATACTATTGAAAAAGAAAAAGCTGATGCAGAAATAGTTGATGAATTTAAGTTGGGTGATAGTATTCAAGAAGAAAAAACAGAAGCTGAAATACCGGAAAATCCTGACGAAGATGACGCCAGCATGGATTTGTTAGAAGATATTTTTCGTGATACTTCCATTCCGGAACTGGAATCCGATGAACTAACTTCTGATGAAGGAACATTTGAAGCTGATATTGAATCGAAATTTGGGGGTCAAGCCGAGGAAGAAACACCTTTCGCTGAAACTCCAGACAAGCCATCGCCGTTTGATCAACCGGCTTATGTGGCGCCCGAAGAATTACATCAGCCGCAAGAAATTGAGGAAGAGTCTTCTGAAGAAAAACTGACACCTTTGCAGGAACAAATAAAACCATTAGAAGATGAGCCATTATCACCGGAAGATTTATCCGAACAACCGCTATGGGAAAGCGAATTGGAACAAAAGCCTGAAACCGAAACAGAAATACCGGCAGTAGAAAAACCATCTTTTGAAAAACAGGATGAGTTGGTTTCTGATTTGAAAAATATACAGCAAGGCGAAGATAGTGTAACAGATGTTTTCGGTTCGGCGCCAGGTTTTCTGCCGGAAGAAGAACCGGCTGACAAACCTCTCGAAGCTCCAAAGTTAGAATCTGATTCAGCAGGTACGCCGCCTCAAGGATTTATTGAGCCGCCACAAATTGATGATATCGTGGAATCCTTGGATAAGAAAAAAGAAAAAATTGTTACTCCCACACTTGGTGAAATTTATACTGCGCAGCATCAATATTCAAAGGCTATTAATGTCTATGAAATGTTATTAAAAAAAGAACCTGACAATGAAATTTACAAACAGAAAATTGAATACTTAAATAAAAAGTTGGAAGAATCTGAGGAAGATTAAATGGTAATACTGAAAATATTGTTTTCTTATTGAAACGAAGCGAAATTTTGTCTACGCGATAAAACTGGAATTAAAACTACTTGACCAACTTGAAGTTTTCGTTCATCTTCAATTTGGTTTACTTTTTTTATAACACGCCAATCAACATCATAATGTTCTTCTAAATCGATCAAAGTTTCGCCTCCTTTCAGAGTGTGTGAAATACTTTTTTTGTTTTTTTGATATTGAGACGGATCATTTATTTCTGACTTTTCCTTAATCTTATCATAAAGTTTATCTATATACATTTCCGCCTTATTTGCAACCATGTGAAAACCAATAAAGGCGAAAATTAATATACAAAATATTGCAAGGTCTGTTAATTTCATCTGATTCACCTCCTTACTTAAAATATATAATTTTATAACCTGAAACTTCTAATTTATTAAACAAAGTAATATACAAATAAGTTTCGCCTTTAAACAATTTGTAAAGACGTATATAGCTTTAAACATATTGTACAAACATTGACAAGGTTTTGTTTTAACACAAAAGGGCTTAACAATTATGTCTAAATTAATCACAAAATTTAGAAATTTACTGATTGAAAAAAGTAACCAAAACCTCTCTGAACTAGCCAGTCATATTGGCATTAGCCGTGTTACTCTTTATAGCCTGATGTACGATAATTGGAAACAAATTCAGCGTGAAACGATTGAAAAAGTCTGTGATTATTTTAATTGTGAAATTAATGATCTTTTTGCCATCGAAGAAAATCCTTTCTGGCTACCATTTTTACAAAAGGGCGATTTTTGTTTTATCTACGGCGGAACGAAGGTCAATGAAAATAAGGATGTTGTTGGATTTTGGGATATTAAAGTTATGAGTGAAGTGACAACCCATCTAAATAAATTATGCGGGAAGGATCCAGTCAATTTCAGCTTCATTTCAACGTTAGATTTTGGTGACAGCATGGAAAAAGTGATAGATTTTATCAAGATGAATAATACAATCATAATCGGTTCTCCAAAGAATAATGTATTAACTGAATATGTCTTGGCAAAATTGTATAAAGCAGAACCGTTCAACCCTGAAAAGAAAAATCGCGACAAAATACCAATGCGATTTGTTAGACCAAAGAATTGGGGAATTAGTACAGAAAAAAGCACAGTTTCTAATTTTGGTGATCAAAAAAATATGCGAGGTGTTTTTTCGCATAAATCAAACAAAATAATTGCTTACGGCGACTGGTTCGATAATTTTTACAACAGGCAAGTCGAACTGGGTAAAGATTGTGCAATTTTAGTTGTCGTTAATAAACCATTTGAAACAGCTGCCAATGTTAAATTGATTATTTTAGCTGGATTCACAGGCCTGAGCAGTTATGGTGCTGCTCAATTATTGATAAAACATTCTAATAATTTGGAGCCGGCGACAAGTAAACCATTGGTAAAAGCAATTCAGTTGCAATATAAAAAATTAACATTAGACAAAGATGATCGGGAAATCACCAAAATAAGTTTCGTCCAGGAGAAGTAGTTGTAGCTCTTAAAAATCAAATTATTAATAAGCCGGAGATCATATTCTATTGATAAATATTTCAACTATCATTGTTACCTTTAATCATGAAAATGAAATTATCAGTTGCCTGAATACATTACTGAATGCTTTAGCTTCACTCCGCGCTCAAATTATTGTTATCGACAATCATTCGCAAGATCAAACTTTATCAAACGTACATTCGGTGTTTAAAAAATATGACGATAGAAATGAATTGCAGGTCATTCGAAACAAAGTAAACCTTGGCTTCACAAAAGCTGTCAACCAGGGATTGGTAAAAAGCAGCGGCGAATATGTTTTAATCCTGAATCCTGATACAGAACTTCCTCCCGATATATTTCCGGTTTTATTCAATGTGTTTCAAAACAATAAAAAATGCGGCATTGTTTCACCACAATTCAGAAATTCGGATGGGTCACTACAACCATCGTGCCGACGTTTCCCCAGACACCGTGATATAATTTATACAACTTTCGCACTGAATAAATTATTCCCCAAAAGCAGAAAATTTAATTACTGGCAAATGGGCGATTTTGACTTTCAAACGCAGCGCAAAGTCCATCAGCCCCAGGGCGCTTTTTTGCTAATGCATCGAGCAGCACTGGAACAAGTTGGATTTATGGATGAAAAATTCCCCATGTTTTTCAGCGATGTGGATTGGTGCCGCCGGTTTATCAAAAAAGGTTGGGAAATTATTTTCCTCCCTGACGTTAAAATTATACATCAGCAGGGCAGCTCGATTTTTAAAAGCCGTTTGAAAATGATATGGTCAAGCCACCGATCATTTTATTCTTATTTTGTTAAATACTACCCGGCAAAAAAATGGACGTCGATAAATCTTTTGACCGGCTGTCTGTTGATTTTGTTGGCGTTGTTGCGGTCGCTTTTTTGTTTACTGACAAATAATTCTAAAACCAGTTAATTTATTAAAGTAGGGAAAGATGGCATCTTGCCTCACATGAACACAAAATGAAATTAATGCAAACCACAATTTTTTTATTTGGTATTTTTTTCGTTGACAAGTAATTAGTGTCTGTCCGAAAAAGGCATATTTTTGTCATTCCGGCGATGTTTTGTGCCGGAATCTCCTGAATGTAAGCACGAGATTCCGGTACTTCGCTTCGCTCCGACCGGAATGACTGTTTTTTTGGACAGACATTAATTAATAGTGAAGTTTACCTTTCTTTATATTAGGCAAGATACCATCTTGCCCTACCATGGATACAAAATGAAATTTAAACAAATACATATTTTCCTGTTTTTATTTTTTCTTCTCCCGGCATATGTATTTTCCGAAAATGTAACGAATGAAATCATCATAAAATTAAAATCGAAAGTTGAATTTTCCTACCAGGAAACGCTAACACTTTCAAAATTATCTTTTTCTTTAAGCCAATTTAAAAATGTTGAAGTTTTATCATTGCTGAAATCAAAGCAACTTTCTTACAACAGACAAAATTCTCTATTCTTAAAATTTGGACTGGAGCGTTATTACAAAATTAAAGTGCCGCAAAATATTAGCCCAGATGTTTTTATTTCCGCACTGAAAAACAACCCGGCAATTGAACATGTTGCTTTTAATTCAACTTACAAAATCCACGACCTGCCAAACGATCCGTTATTACCGGATCAATGGCTCATCGATAGAATTCAATTGGAGTCAGCCTGGAATATTACTTTTGGTGATTCAACAGTTTTGATCGCTATTATTGACACCGGCATTGATTATGAACACGAGGATCTGTCCGCTAATTTATGGATGAATTCCGGCGAGGATTTGAACAAAAATGGTGTTATTGATTCTTCCGATTTTAATGGTATCGATGATGACAACAACGGGTTTGTTGATGACATCAGGGGCTGGGATTTTACCGATGCACCGCATTTTCCCGACGGTGGTGATTACCAAACGCCTGACGAAAATCCCCGCGATGAAAACGGGCACGGAACATCGGTAGCCGGCATCGCTGCTGCCACAACGAACAATGGAATTGGCATCGCCGGTATTGCGCCGGGCTGCCGGATTATGAATTTAAGAGCCGGCACCAGCCAGGGACTTTTAGAAGAAGACGATGTGGCATCCGCCATTATTTACGCTGTTGACAATGGCGCTCATATCATTAACATGAGTTTCGGGGATGTTGCCACGACACAGTTGCTGCGTGATGTCATTCAATTTGCTTTTGAAAGCGGTGTTGTTCTAATTGCCTCAGCTGGCAATAGTACGTCACCGGAAATACACTATCCATCGGGATTGCCCCAGGTTATTTCGGTGGCAGCAACAAATTCTGATGATGAACCGGCAAATTTCTCCAACTACGGCGTTACCATTGATCTGGCTGCCCCTGGAGTGGATCTTCTCACAACCACAAAAAATAATTTGTACCGTAATTTTTCAGGCACTTCGGCAGCAGCGCCGGTTGTTGCGGGAACAGCCGGGTTGATGCTTAGCAACAATCCGGCGCTTAACAATCAGGATGTTAGAAATTTATTAGTTTCCTCGTCGTTAGATTTGGGAGCGGATTTATGGGATCAACAATTTGGTGCAGGACGAATAGAACCAGCCAAAGCGCTTCAAATATCCCATGTTTCGCAAGCAGTTATTTCAAACCCGGTTTTGGACCAGGGATTTTTTTCCGATTCAATTTTTGTAATTGGCAGCGCATCCGGCGTTTATTTGTCAAGTTATGAACTTTTTTATGGAATGGGTGTTAACCCGGTGGAATGGATATCGATCTTAAAAACTGAAAACCGCCAGGTCATAAACGATACGCTGGGAACCTGGCAAATTTTCAGCTTACCTGACACTTCATACATTCTGCGCCTGCAAATAAATAATTCCGATGGCAGCGTCACTGAACACCGAACGCGTATTTTTATCGACCGAACTGCTCCCACACTGTTATCGCTTACAAAAATAAAAATGCTCGACGGTTATTCGCACAGCCAATTGATTGAATTCGCGACGGATGATTTGACCAACGCTTCCATTCACTACCGTTTGCGAAACTCATCCGAGTCTTTCAAAAGAATAGCGCTCGATTATGAAGTTAAAATCCACCGCTATAATTTTACTGAACAAGGGGATTGGGAATTCTATTTGAGATTTCAAAATAAATCAGAATTATTTACCATCGATGATAACCATGGACTTTATTATGCAATGAACCTGGCTTTTCCCAATATTGAAACCAGTCGTTTTATTCAGCTAAATTATGAACTGCCTCCGCTGTATTTGTTGAACAAATTAGCTGATTTTGATCTGGATGGTAATCCTGAATTTTTAGGCAATGCGCTCTCCGTTAACCAAGCATTTGGCAAAATGACATTGTTCGAATTCCATGATGAAAATTTTAATCAAACAGAAATCAATTCAACCGTTTATATCCCGCGCGACATTGGCGATTCTGATAATGATGGACTGCCGGAAATTTTAGCAGGCAGGGGGCAAAGATCGGTAATATTTGAAAGCGAACAGGTTGGTGAAATTCCCCAGCAAATTGTTTGGGCTGATTCCAATAATTTTTGGGCGAGCCGGTTCGCTGATCTCGATTCGGATGGAATAGGGGAAATTATTGGGCGAACCGAAAACACATTCTCAATTTACGAAAATAGTGGAAATAATTTTTATTCCTTTACTTTTTCATTGGAAAATTTGACTGATGGATCCAACGGCACCGGTGTCCCCCACAGTGAAATAGGTGATTTTGATAATGACCGGCAAATGGAAATCCTGCTTGCTGATTATGACGGTGATATTTACATTTATGAGTCAACAGGAAATGACTCCTATCAATTTACCTGGCACGATAGGCTGCCGCTGATAGACGCAATCAATTTTATTTCCTGTGGTGATTATGATGGTGATGGTGTTTTGGAGTTTGCTGCCGGCTGCCATTCATCTTCCGACCTTGATCTGGAACATGAGTATGATGGCAGGTACTGGACTTTCCGCATTTACGATACGTCCGGAGATAATGAATATTCACCAGTATGGGAACAATCGTTTTTTGGATTTGCTGAACCGGCTGACTTTGCCAGTGGCGTGTCTTCCGGTGATGTCAATGGTGATGGCACGGATGAATTACTGATAAACGTTTTCCCGGATTTTTATTTAATAGACTACAATTTGACAACAGGGAAGTATGAACCTGTCGGTTATTTTTATCCCAGCCGCAGTCAAACAAATTTGATCGCTGACCTGGACAAAGATGGTAAAGCTGAGTTTTTGATCAACACAGGTTCAAGCACAGTTATGCTTCAAGATAAATATTCGTCATCTTTCTCCGGCCCGCCTGCGCCGGCAGGATTTCAGGCTTATCCATTGAATGAATTTAAAGCTCACCTTGAGTGGCTGCCTGTGCAGGGGGCAAACCATTATCAAATCTACCGAGGGGATACGCCTGACCAATTCGACTTTCTAGGCGCTACGCCCACAACCGGTTTTGTTGACACCTCTGTGCAAACAGGTAGTGTTTACTGGTACGCAATCACCACTATCGATTTATCCCTGTCTCCCAGCGAAAGTCGTAAAACAACAACCATTTCAGTAAAACCGGGTTTTCAACCTTTTTGCTCCGGTGTGGAATTCATCCATCCAAATCAATTACGTGTTCAATTCAGCGAAGCTATGGATAACTCCATTTCCAACATCTCGACTTACCGGTTTTCAGAGGGACTGGAACAGCCAGGTTCGGCAGTTATCTCTCGTTCCGGTGAAGAAGTATTATTAACATTTAAGGAAAAAACGGTCCCCCCAGGCAGCTACCAGCTTGAAATGAACAATGTTCGGGATAAAGATCGCACCCCTGTTGACACGACACGTAATACGATTGATTTTGAAGTTCCGCAACAGCTCGAACCTTTTTATCTTGTGAATGCTGAATTAGGAAGCGAAAACACAATTATTTTAAGTTTCAATTTGCCGGTTGATTCGATCAGCGCCACTTTACAATCGAATTTTTCTTTTGAACCGCCGCAGGAAATTAAGAACATATTGTTTGATACAAAGAAAAACTACCAGGTTCAAATAGTTCTTAAAACTTATCCCAAAAATGTAACGTCGGTTATCATCTCCGTAAAGAATATTTTGAGCAACTCCGGATCCCCCATTCAAAAAGGTCAGGGCAGCCAGACAGTATTGATCGTCCCACAGGCAAATCTTTCAAAAGTTTATGCCTATCCCAATCCATGCCGGCTGGGTGACGGAGATTCTTACATCACTTTCGCTAACCTGATCGATTATGATTCAATCAAAATTTTAACAATTAACGGGCAACTCATCCGCTCATTTAAAAAAGAACGCCAAAGCAGCAAGCTTATTTGGGACATGAAAAATGAGAATGGTGAGCCTGTTAGTTCAGGGATTTATATTTTTTCGGTTTCCAATTGTGATGGTGTTCAGTTGGGAAAGGTGGCGGTTATTAAATAAAGAAATCAGTTCATTACTTTTTTATTGACATTCAGAAGAATATTCAATATATTCAAATCGACTGAATTTAAACATTTGTCAATAAAATGAATTCAAGGAGTTGATTTACATGAGAAAAATAATTTTGTTATTCGTTTCTCTTATTTTAATGGTTATTTTGTTCGGCTGCAGCAGTACCGGACAAATGGTGAAACCGAACAAAAATACTGAGGTGAGAGAAAGGAAAACAGGCATAATCAATGAAAATTTTGATCTATCTGTACTTGATGAAAATGAATTGGATTTAAAAAAAACCATTTCCCCGGAATCAAAATCTGATAATATTGACGATCTGCTGCTTCAAACACCTGATGAGCAACCATTGCCTGAAGAAGTAGATGGTTTCAGGATACAAATTTGCGCTGTTTCTGATGAAGAAAAAGCAAAGCAGGTACAACGGGATGCGATATTTCAATTTATAAATGAAGAAGTATATTTGGATTATCATGCGCCATATTACAAAGTCCGCATCGGAAATTGTTTGACCCGCTATGAAGCGGAGCAGCTTCAGCAAACGGTAATAAAACAGGGATTTGCCGATGCCTGGGTTGTGAGAGCAAAAGTCAAACCCAATTCTGATCCCCCCGTGCAAAATGAAGAATCTCCTCCCAACTTGGACAAACCAGAATAAAAGGTTAAATGAAAGGAGTGTTGGATTGATGGAGTAATGGATTACTGATGAAACACAAATTCCAATACTCCAATACTCCATTACTCCTTTTTGGTCATAATTGTCACGTTTTGTTTTTTTTCCCATCGTTCAACGATTTATCTTTTTGGTAACTAACCACAATCTGCAAAAAAATGTAAAATTTCTTTATATTTCAAATATTTCATTTGGAATCTGACCAAAAATGTATTACATTATACGATTATTTTTTTTAGGAGGATTTTTATGTCCGGACATTCTAAATGGAGTACAATAAAACGTAAAAAAGCTAAAACTGATGCGCAACGGGGTAAGGTTTTTACTAAAGTAATTAAAGAAATCACAGTGGCTGCACGAACAGGCGGCGGCGATGAATCGACAAACCCGGCATTACGACAGGCAATTGCCAATGCAAAAGCAGTTAATATGCCTTCTGCCAATGTCGAAAAGGCAATAAAGAAAGGTACCGGGGAATTACCGGGGGTTGTGTACGAAGAAGTAACGTACGAGGGTTATGGCCCCGGGGGCACGGCAATTTTATTAGATGCGCTTACGGATAATAAAAATCGAACAGTAGCTGAGATCCGTCACATTCTTTCAAAGCACAATGGAAACCTGGGCGAAGCGGGCTGTGTTGCCTGGATTTTTGATAAAAAGGGGCTTATCGCGGTTAAAGCGGATAAAATATCAGAAGATGATCTTATGGAAGTGGCGCTGGAAGCCGGGGCAGACGACATGCGACTTGAAGATGATATGTACGAAATTGTTACCCAACCGGCTGCTTTTGAAGAAGTGAAAAAATCATTGGCAGAACAACAAATTGAAACTGAATCAGTAGAGTTGACCATGTTTCCAAAGAATACTGTTAAAGTTAACGAAAAGGAAGCTATACAGTTACTAAAGCTGATGGATTTTTTAGAAGATCACGATGATGTCAATAATGTTTATTCAAATTTTGATGTTGCGCCTGATGTTCTTGAAAAGATTGGCAATGCTGATTGAAATAAATAAAAGTAGCAGTGGCAGTTGCACAGTCTATATTTCCAAAATAAAAACAAGGTAACTGCGCAGGCAGTAGCAGTTAAATAAAAGATGGGCTATTATTACTGCCACTGCCTCTGCTACTGCCACTTGTAATTATTCGTGCTGATACTTTATTGTACAAAATTTGCTTTTCACTAATCCAAATAAGGAAATTAACAATGATAGTCGCCGGAGTTGATCCGGGTATTCAAAATACAGGCATAGCAGCATTAGAAATGAATAAAGGATCAATTGAACCTGTTACTTTTGAGAATATTCAAACAAAGAAGGACGATCCTTTTGAGATAAGATTACAAACGATTTATGAGAACGTTTTCAAATTCTTAAAAAGTTACCAACCTGAAATTGTTGCTTTTGAAGAGATCTTTTATTCAAGAAATGTAAAAGTTGCTTTGAAAATGGGGCATGCTCGCGGCGTTGCTTTATTAGCAGCAGCAAAAGCAAATATTCCAATAAAAGAATATTCTCCGCGTGAGGTTAAATTATCGGTTACCGGGAATGGTAATGCATCCAAACACCAGGTGCAGCAGATGATTTGCCGTCTGTTAAATTTATCCTCGGTTCCATCGACTTATGATATCTCCGATGCAATGGCGGTTGCTTTTTGTTTATGCCAAAGAATAAAATTCGAAAAACTTATCGAGAAATAATTAAAAAGTCAAAATAATTTAAGTCAACCTGTCCGACTTCTTTTTGGCGGAAATCATTAAATGATAAATTATTTGCAGGGAATACTGGTTCATAAATCACCAACGAAGTTGGTCGTTGAAGTGAACGGTGTCGCTTTTGAAGTGAACATTACATTATTCTGCTTTGAGAATCTGGGCGAAATTGGTCAAAAAACCAAAGTGCTGACCTATCTTCATGTTCGGGAAGATATTTTACAACTTTATGGATTCAAAACCAACTCAGAACGTGAACTATTTATGCATTTAATTTCTGCACCAGGCATTGGTCCCAAAAAAGCCCAGGTGATTTTATCCAGTGTTGCAGCGGCGCAATTGCAGAGATATATTATTGAAGAGGATTTATCAGCGCTCACTTCATTATCAGGAGTTGGGAAAAAAACTGCGCAACGTCTCATTTTAGATTTGAAAGATAAAGTGCTAAGCATTGATGATATGGATCGCTTGCCCAGGAAAAGTGAAGATATGCAGACAATCGATAATTTGATTGATGAATCTGTGGCAGCCCTGACATCATTAGGTTTTAATAAAAATAGCGCTCAAATGGTCGTTCTTAAAATTGTCCGAAAAAATAACCAGGAAATTAGCCTGGAAGAACTCATAAAACAGTCTTTGCAAAATTTGTAGTTCCGAGCGCAGTTTCCAATAATTAAATTCTGAAACGATGCTTGATATCCGCCCAAAAAGATGGCGGACGTTCCGCTTGATTATTGATGCTGGATGGGATGGGGGGATCAAGGAACAAGATTCAAGCATCCAGTATCTCTCTGCATCATAAAATTTTAAACATATTCATAAACTTTTGCACAAAAAACAAAAGCTGAACTGATAATAAAGTAATAAAGCATGACCGAAAATGAAATAAACCGTACAACAAATCCCAACCAGTTTGATGAAGAATATGAGTTTGACCTGACCCTTCGTCCGCTTAAACTTGATGATTTTGTTGGACAGGAAAAATTAAAAGAGAATTTAAAAGTTTTTATCCAGGCTACAAAGGACAGGGGAGAGGCGCTCGATCATGTTCTGTTTTATGGCCCGCCAGGATTAGGGAAAACAACGTTAGCGCATATCATTGCTAATGAGCTGAATTCTAATGTTCGCATGACTTCAGGACCAGCCCTGGAAAAACCCGGTGATTTGGCAGGGGTGCTGACGAATCTTGCTGAAAAAGATGTGTTTTTTATTGACGAGATTCACCGTTTAAATCACACGATTGAGGAGTACCTGTACCCGGCATTAGAAGATTTTAAACTCGATATAATCATTGACAAAGGCGCCAATGCCAGAACGATTCAGTTAAATTTGCCTAATTTTACTTTAGTCGGTGCAACAACACGAGCGGGTTTGCTGACATCGCCTTTGAGAGCTCGCTTTGGCGTTGTTAGTCGGTTAGATTTTTATACGGAAGATGAATTAGGAAAAATTATTAATCGCTCTGCCAGAATATTGGATATTGCCATCGATGCTGAGGCAGAAATTGAAATAGCACGACGCTCTCGGGGAACGCCGCGGATAGCTAACCGTCTTTTGAGACGGATTCGTGATTTTGCCCAGGTTCAGGGTGATGGTAAAATAAATCTTAAGGTCGCGCAATCTTCTCTTCATCGATTGGATATTGATGAAAGAGGGCTCGACGAAATGGATAAAAGGATTGTAAAAACGTTAATAAGTAAATTCAATGGCGGCCCCGTCGGAATTAACACATTGGCGCTGGCAGTAGGGGAAGAACGGGATACAATTGAGGAAGTGTATGAACCTTATTTGGTTCAACAAGGATTTTTAAACCGCACTTCAAGGGGGAGGGTGGCAACAGAGACCGCCTATAAACATTTTGGATTTGAATTCAAAGTACAGGGGCAAGCAAAATTATTTTGAGGAGAAATATTTATGAAACTTTCTGAGCTAAAATATAATTTACCAGATAAGTTAATCGCAGAATATCCGGCTGAAAAACGCGATCAATCAAAGTTGATGATTTTGGATCGGAAAACCGAATCGACAGATACAAAAATTTTTAGTGATGTAATCGATTATTTTGAGAAGGGGGATTGTCTGGTTGTCAATGAGACAAGAGTTTTTCCGGCTCGATTAATGGCAACCAAAGATAAAACAGACGCCCAGGTGGAGATATTCTTGCTGCGTGAACTGCAATATGGCTTATGGGAAGTTCTCGTGAAACCGGCAAGAAAAGTAAGAGTCGGCAACCGGCTTACAATTGCTGATGGTGAGTATTGTGATGTTATTGACAATACCATATCCGGCGGCAGAGTGGTCAGGTTTTTTTACGAAGGTGATTTTTTCGATATTGTTGAAAAGTTCGGAAAAACACCGTTGCCTCCTTATATTAAAAGAGAATCCACTGAAAAGGATAAAGAAAGATACCAGACAGTCTATGCAAAGACAAAAGGCGCTGTTGCTGCGCCTACAGCCGGGCTCCACTTTACGAAAAAGATACTTGATAAAATTAGCAAAAAAGGTATTAAGATTGTACCGGTATTGCTGCACCTGGGATTGGGCAGCTTCCGTCAGGTTATGGTAGAAGATTTAGGTCGCCATAAAATGGATTCTGAATATTTTGAAATAACTGAAGATGCCACTAAAGTTATTAATGAAACCATCAAAAATGGTGGTAAGGTAATTGCTGTTGGAACAAGCAGCACCCGGGTTTTGGAATCTGTGGTTACAACTGAAGGTTTTGTTAAACCCTCCAAAGGCTGGACTGACAAATTTATTTATCCGCCGTATGACTTTAAAATAGTGGACATGTTGATCACAAATTTTCATCTTTCCTGTTCCACACTGGTAATGTTAGCCTCGGCATTTGCAGGCAAGGAATTCCTGTTTCGATCTTATAAACAAGCTATAAAAGAAAAATGGCGGTTTTATAGTTATGGAGATGCGATGTTGATTATCTAACACAGCGAAAAGAATTGTAAATCTATGTAATAAATGGTGTTTATTGATAATTTGAAACGATGCTTGATTCTTGATGCTGGATGGGATGGGAGTATCCAGTAACAAGCATCGAGCATCCAGCATCCTGAAACCTTCACACAAAAGAAAACCAGAGTCAAAAAATAATAAGGATACTCATGAGCGTTTGTGCTATCATCGCTGCCGGTGGGCGTGGCGTTCGGATGGCGGCTTCAATTAATAAACAGTTTCTTGAAATTAACAACAAACCGATAATTGCTTATACAATTGAAAAATTTAATCAATCGTCGCTCATCGATGATATAGTTATTGTTGTACCAGAAGAATGGATAGAGTTTGTTTCTGAATCAATAGTTAGCAAATACAACTTTTCTAAAGTATCGAAAATTGTAAAAGGTGGGGAGACAAGGCAGAAATCTATTTTTGCTGGTTTGAAAGAACTTGAGGAAAATGTAACACATGTTGTAATCCACGATGCAGTTCGTCCTTTAATAAATCGGCAGATACTTGAAAATGTCATTAATAAAGGAAAAGAAGTTGGCGCTGCTATCGTAGCGGTTCGGGCACAAGACACAGTAAAAAGGGTGAATGAGAATAAAATTGAAAGTACACTGAATCGGGAAATAATATGGCTGGCACAAACGCCGCAGGTATTTCAAAAAGATATCATTTTAAAAGCTTATCAAAAAGCTGCTAAAGACAATATTTCTGCAACGGATGATTCGGCTCTCGTTGAGAGAATGGGAGTAACTGTGGAAGTGGTTGAAGGCAGTTATTCAAATATCAAAATCACGAATCCCGCCGATCTTGGATTGGCAGAATTTTATTTGAACCGGCACAATAAGAAATAATATGAAAATTGGTTTTGGCTATGATGTACATCGCTTGACCGAAAAGAGAAAACTAATTCTTGGCGGTGTAAATATCCCATTTGAAAAGGGACTGTTGGGGCATTCAGATGCTGACGTGTTAGCTCACGCGATAGGTGACGCATTATTGGGCGCAGCAGCTCTTGGCGACTTAGGCGTTCATTTTCCCCCGAGCGAGGCAAAGTATAAAGACATTTCCAGCCTGATTTTGTTAGAGAAAATCCATAGCATGGTGCGAAAAGAGAATTTTAAGATTGTTAATGTCGATGCGACAATTGTGGCTGAAAAGCCCAGGCTGATACATTACATAAAAGAAATGCGCCAAAATATTGCTGATACTTTAAAACTCAGACTTGATCATATTTCTGTTAAAGCGACGACAACGGAGGGATTGGGATTTACAGGTACAGGTGAAGGAATAGCAGTTTATGCTGTTTGTTTAATTGATGAAATTTTATAGAAATAGTTACTTTTCAGGTTAAAAAAAGGCAAGACTATTTAGGGCAAAACTATTAATTTTTTAAAAGAATTGAATTGCATACTTTTAGATGACAAAATAATTATTTTGTCAGTAATTATTTTGTCATTTTTTTATTTGGATAAATTTTTTAAGTTTCTTAATAGTTAGTGTCTGTCCGAGATGTCATTCCCGCATGTTTTTAGCGGGAATCTATTCTGTTTTACAAGGAGATTCCGGCTTAAAAGATTGCCGGAATGACAAAAACTGGGCTTTTTCGGACAGACACTAGTTATCAGAAATAAATATTTTTTTAATGGAGAACACATATTAATGGAAACGAGAGTTAGATTTGCACCAAGCCCGACAGGTCATTTACATATAGGCAATGCCAGAACAGCAATTTTAAACTGGTTGTTTGCAAAACACACAAACGGAAAATTTATTCTAAGAATAGAGGATACTGATCCCGAGCGGTCTGCTGATGAATTTATCAAACCAATTTTTGAAGATTTGAAATGGTTAGGTCTGCCTTGGGATGAAGGTCCCGATGTTGGTGGATCAATGCAACCTTATCGTCAATCCGAACGATTTGATATTTATAAAAAGTATGCGCAAAATTTATTGAGCGATGGCAAAGCATATTATTGTTATTGCACATCAGATGAGTTAGATCAAATGCGTAAAGAAAGTCTGGCAAAAGGGGGTACAGGATTTTATAATCAAAAGTGTCTTCATCTGAGTGAAACAGAAAAGGATGAATTCGTTGAGCAGGGGAGAAAGCCGACGATCAGGTTCAAAGTACCTGAAAATGCAGAAATTAAATTTGATGATGTTGTGAGAGGTGAGTTAAAATGGGATTCCGAGAACATAAGTGATTTTGTGATTATGCGCAGTGAAGGTATTCCGACGTACAATTTTGCAGTAGTCGTCGATGATGGTCTGATGAAAATTTCTCATGTAATTCGCGGGGATGATCACGTATCAAATACACCAAGACAAATTCTACTGTACCAGGCGTTGGGTTTTGAAATACCTGAATTTGTACACATACCGATGATTCTTGGAGATGATCGAAGCCGGTTGTCCAAACGACACGGCGCCACATCTTTGGATCAATATCATAACAAAGGTTATCTGCCCGAAGCATTGGTTAATTTTTTAAGTTTGTTGAGCTGGTCATCCGAAAGCGGGGACGAAATTTTATCGATTGAAAGGTTAATAAATGAGATTGACTTAAACCGTATTTCAAAGTCTGCTGCTGTTTTTGATGTGGAAAAATTGAATTGGATGAATGGTACTTATATTCGGCAAACAGAATTGAAGAGATTAACAGAACTATCTATCCCGTTTTTTCAGCAAAAAGATTATCCGGTGGGCGATGTAGATAAAACAGAAAATATCATTTCTATTTTACAGGAAAAAGTTGATTACCTGGAACAACTACCTGAACATGCGGCTATTTTCTTCCGGGACAAAGTGCGGATTGAAAATTCCGAAGCAAAATCAATGGTCCGCCAGGATAGCACACAAAAGGTGTTTTGGTCATTTTTAAGGGAACTGGAAGCCATTGAGAACATAGACAGGGATATCTTTCGCCGCATGATGAAAACTGTTCAGAACGAAACCGGAATAATGGGCAAAAATTTATGGATGCCTGTGAGAATCGCACTCACCGGTGATTTACATGGCCCGGATTTACCAATGGTGGCTGAAATATTGGGCAGAGAAAAATGTGAGAAATTTATAAAACAGGTGATAATTAGGTAGCAGGATTGAAGTATCCTGTCATAGAATAGTTAACTGCTCGATATTTAGGTAATTGGGTAATAAGGTAATAGGGGTAATTAGTTTATTTGGTAATTGAGAATTCATGATACGAATAAATTTTCTATTACCCAATTACCTTATTACCAAATTACCTTTTTTTGACCTATATTAGAAAATATCCTGTGATCAGTTACGAATTGAATACTAAAAGGATTATAGATAATGCCAAACGATAAACCCGATAGAACACCAAATTTCATACGGAATATCATTATTGAAGATTTGAAGCACAATAAAAATGATGGACGTGTGCACACACGTTTTCCGCCGGAACCAAATGGTTATTTACATATTGGTCATGCCAAATCGATTTGCCTGAATTTCGGATTAGCCGAAGAATTTAATGGATTGTGTAATTTGCGATTTGATGACACAAATCCTGTCAAAGAAGAAGATGAATATGTAAAGTCGATTATTGAAGATGTTTCATGGCTTGGCTTCGATTGGGAAAACAGGCTTTATTATGCTTCCGACTATTTTGATCAGTTGTATGATTATGCTTTGCAACTAATAAAAAAAGGAAAGGCTTATGTTTGTGATTTGAGCAGCGAAGAAACTCGTGAATATCGCGGCACATTAACAGAAGCGGGCAAAGAAAGTCCATACCGAAACAGATCAATAGAAGAAAACGTTGATTTATTTGAACGGATGTACAAAGGAGAATTCGCTGACGGCGCTCGGGTTTTAAGAGCAAAAATTGATATGGCTCATCCGAACATGAATATGCGGGATCCAGTGATGTATCGAATACTGCATGCAGCTCACCACCGAACCGGTGACAAATGGTGTATTTATCCCACGTACGATTGGGCGCACGGTTTGGAAGATTCAATTGAGAGAATAACGCACTCTGCCTGCACCCTGGAATTTGAAGATCATCGACCGTTGTATGATTGGTTTCTGGAACAGTTGGGAACGTTCCACCCTCAGCAAATTGAATTTGCACCTATGAATCTTACTTATACAATGCTGAGCAAACGCAAGCTTCTTGAATTGGTACAAGGCGACCACGTCAACGGTTGGGACGATCCCCGAATGCCAACTATTTCAGGTTTGCGCCGACGCGGTTACACACCGGCATCAATTCGGAATTTTTCAGAGATGGTCGGGGTGGCAAAACGGGAAAGCACTGTGGATATTGCCATGCTTGAATATTGCATCCGGGAGGATTTGAACAAATCTGCGCCACGGGTATTGGGTGTTTTACAACCCTTAAAAGTTGTCATTACTAATTATCCGGAAAATCAGGCTGAAGAACTTGATGCTGTAAACAACCCGGAAGACGCGTCCATGGGCACAAGAAAAGTACCTTTTTCGAAAATTATCTATATTGAACAGGATGATTTTAAAGAAGATCCGCCGAAAAAATATTTTCGTCTTGCACCGGGGAGAGAAGTTCGCTTAAGATATGCCTACTTCATCACTTGTAATGAAGTTATTAAGGATGAAAAAACGGGTGAAATAAAAGAATTACATTGTACTTATGATCCGGCGACAAAAGGCGGCAATGCTCCCGATGGGCGGAAAGTAAAAGCCACATTGCACTGGGTATCTGCGGAACATGCGATTGATGCTGAAATCCGGTTATATGATCGGTTATTTGTTAAGCCTGATCCAGGGGCGGAGAAAGATGTTGACTATAAAACGTTTTTAAATCCAAATTCTCTCGAAATTCTCAAATCATGTAAACTTGAACCGGGATTGAAAAATGTGGTTGCCGGTGAAAGATTTCAGTTTGAAAGACAGGGCTATTTTTGTGTTGATTCAAAGGATTCGAAACCAGATGGGCTTGTTTTTAACAGGACAGTCCCTTTGCGGGATTCCTGGGCAAAGATTGAGAAAGCAATGAAAAATAAATAAAAAAAATCAGGTGCTAAAATGGCTATTCAAATTTATAATACATTATCGGGAAAAAAAGAAGAACTGATCCCTATTGAACCTGGAAAAGTTCGTATGTATTTGTGCGGTCCAACAGTTTATGATTATTTTCACATTGGAAATGCAAGACCATTCATTCTTTACGATATATTTCGAAGATATCTGAAGTATCGTGGACTGGACGTAAAATTCATCATGAACCTGACAGACATCGATGATAAAATTATCGGTAAATCCATTGAAGAAAAAATTTCCGCATCAGATGTGGCAAAAAAATATACCGACGCTTTTTTTGAAGATTTAAAAAAACTGGGTATTGAACAAGCTGATGAATATCCCAAAGCAACAGAAACAATTCCTGAGATAATTAACTTAATTGAGAAGCTCATTGAAAAAGGAATGGCATATTCCGTCAATGGTGATGTCTTTTATTCGGTGAGAGATTTTCAGGGCTATGGGAAGCTATCCGGCAGGAAAACTGACGAGCTCAAATCAGGCGCCCGGGTGGAAATTGATGAAAAGAAAAAGGACCCGTTAGATTTTTCTTTATGGAAAGCAGCCAAACCCGGGGAACCTGCCTGGGATAGTCCATGGGGTAAAGGAAGACCAGGATGGCATATCGAATGTTCAGTGATGTCAATGAAATACCTGGGCGAATCCATTGATATTCATGCCGGCGGTATTGATTTAATTTTTCCGCATCATGAAAATGAGATTGCACAGTGTGAAGGCGCCACAGGAAAACCATTTGTAAAATATTGGATGCATAATGGTTTTTTGAATATTGAAGGCGAGAAGATGTCAAAATCTCTTGGCAACTTTTTTACAGCGCGCGACATCATGGATAAATACCACCCGGCAGTGATCAGGATGTTCTTCCTGTTAAAACACTACCGCAGTCCAATAAGTTTTAGTGAGGACAGAATCCGCGAGGCACAGCAGGCATTGGAAAGAATTATCACCACAATGCAGAATATTGAGACTGAGTTAGGCACAAGCGAACCCGCGGATGCAAAAATAGTTTTAGAAGAATCCATAAATGAAATGAAACAAGAATTTCTGAACGAAATGGATGATGATTTTAATACTGCCGGCGCCATGGCAAAAATATTTGACCTGGTTAAAGAAGCCAACCTCATTTTAGCAAAAGGAAAACTGCCCGAATCAGAACTGGCTGCATTATTAAAAATAAAATCTACAATTGAAGAACTGGATTCATTTTTAAATATTCTTTATTATAGAGAGTCGT
>JADHVV010000149.1 GCA_016783825.1 Candidatus Zhuqueibacterota bacterium
AACCCAGATCATTTAACTCTTACATCAAAAAGGCTGAGGCGAAGGCTAAGGCGGAGTAAGGTATAAGATTAAAGGATTAAGAATTTTTTTTCCTTCGCCTTTGCCTCAGCCTTCGCCTGCACTTTAGTGCGCTAGGGATTACGATGATAAAACAGTAAAATTAGAAGACGATTAGGCAACATTGCCTAATGGTTCTTAAATCAGGGAGTTAACTTTCTATGAAACAATGGTACGAACAACTATTTGAAAATTATGCAAAACGCTATGATAAAGAATCTTTCACCCAGGGTACAATCGGGGAAGTGGATTTTATCGAGCAGGAAATCAATTTTGATAAATCAAAAACAATTTTAGATATTGGCTGCGGAACCGGCAGGCACGCCATTGAATTGGCTAAACGAGGTTACTCTGTTACAGGTGTGGATTTGTCCGATGCTCAACTTAACAGGGCGAAACAAAAAGCTTCTGAAGCTGGAGTAAAAGTCAATTTTTTAAAAAAAGATGCGCGGAATTTGGATTATGAAAATTCATTTGATGTCGTCATTATGATTTGCGAAGGCGCCTTTTCACTAATGGAAACGGATGAGATGAATTTTCAAATTCTGGAGAATGCCAAAAATGCGCTAAAAGAAAATGGCAAATTTATTTTCACCTGTCTCAGTGCTCTGTTTCCGCTTTATCATTCGGTGAAAGATTTCTTAAATGAAAATTTAGACGAGTTAGTGACAACAGAGCTTACTTTTGATTTGAACACATTTAGAGAGCATTCAACTTTTGAATTTGTAGATGATGCCGGCAAAAAAAATACCATAACCTGTAGTGAAAGATATTTCGCTCCCTCAGAGATCAGCTGGTATCTTAAAACTTTAGGTTTCAAAAACACCGCTATTTTTGGATGTGATATTGGAATTTTTAGCAGGACAAAGGAAATAACAACCGATGATTTTGAGATGTTAGTGGTTGCAGAAACGTAGGGGATGAAGCTGCAAGGTTTGTACAATCACAACGAAGGTAAAGGAAAAGGTATAGGTAGAGTTTTAAAATAGCTATTGTTACTTTACCTTCACCTATACCTTTACCTTTGCTTTTAATTTGAGAATGAAGGTTAAATATCAATGTCACTCCAAAAAACCGAAGCCGTTGTTTTAAAAACCCAGCGCCTGGGAGAAACCAGCAAAATACTAACGCTGTATTCCCGGAAATTTGGTAAATTAAAAGTCGTGGCAAAAGGTTCACGAGGATTAAAAAGCCGGTTTTTTGGAACTCTGGAGCTTTTGAATCATATATCAATTGTTTACTATTTTAAAGAAACGCGTGAATTACAGCTTCTGAGCCAGGCTGATATTATTCATCCGTTTGTGGGAGTTAGGGAGGATTTAGAGAAGTATTCTTTAGCTTCATTTTTTTGTGAACTGATAGATCGAACACAATTGGAACAGCCGAATATTTACCTGTTTCAAGTCCTGGTTGAATCTTTAAAAGAGATCGAGAAAATTAAAGAAAACACGATAAACGTTTTCTTCTGGTTCATTTTGAAATTTTTACATATTAGCGGTTTTAAACCACACTTTGAAGCTTGTAAAATTTGCCGGAAACCGGGTAATCAAAACAGTGTCCGTTTCTCTTTGATAGATGGCAGTTACACCTGTGGCAATTGTAAAAATTCCGCACCAATGTCAATTACGGTTCCGGTTGAAGCAATTAACTATCTTCATAGCTTGCAGGTTGCTCCAATAAACAAAACAAATGTGTTAACGGTTGTTTCTCCTGAAAGCTGTGAAACGTTGCTTTTTTCATTCCTTCAATATCATATTGAGGAAGCAAAGTACTTGAAATCAATGAAATTTTTGAGGCAAATACAGAATAGCAAATTAATTTAATCTAAAAAGATTTGAACCACTAATTACACGAATTTTCACTAATTCTCCTTCGGAGAATTCTCCATTGTCGAATCAATCAATTATAAAAATGTTTAGAAGGAAGATTGATTTTACGAAAATTAGTGAAAATTAATTCGTGTAATTAGAGTAATTAGTGGTTTTTTTTTGAGCGAACTCTTAGATTTTAACAAATAACCCGAAAAGGAACAGAAATGAAAAAAACTAAAAACGACCTGATGGAAAAGATAGTTTCCCTGTGCAAAAGAAAAGGATTTATATTTCAGTCCAGCGAAATTTACGGCGGCATTGCCAGTTGTTACGATTACGGACCATTGGGGATTGAGTTGAAGAAAAACATCAAAGAGATGTGGTGGAAAAGCATGGTTCAGTTCCGCAGGGATGTGGAAGGATTGGACGCGGCAATTTTAATGGCGCCCCAGGTGTGGGAAGCGTCCGGACATGTGGAGGGTTTTACCGATCCGTTGGTGGATTGTAAAGAATGTAAACACCGATTTAGAGCGGATCAATTGGAAGATGTAACAAAATGTCCTGACTGCGGTGGTGAATTAACCGAAGAACGTCAATTTAATCTCATGTTCAAAACTCACATGGGACCGCTTGAAGACCAGGGTTCGCTCGTGTATATGAGACCGGAAACCGCCCAGGGAATTTATGTTAATTTTCTGAACGTACAAAAGGCGTCGCGGCAAAAAGTGCCCTTTGGTATTGCTCAAATTGGTAAAGCTTTTCGGAACGAGATTACCCCGGGAAATTTTACATTTCGCACCCGTGAGTTTGAGCAAATGGAAATGCAATTTTTTGTAAAACCCGGCACTGATCAGGAATGGTTTGAGTTTTGGAAAGAAGAGCGAATGAAATGGTACGATTTCATTGGCGTAACCAAAGAGAAACTTCGTTTCCACGAACATGGCAAAGATGAATTAGCCCACTACGCGAAAACTGCCTACGACATTGAATATGAATTCCCGTTCGGAACAATGGAGTTGGAAGGAATTCACAATCGCACCGATTTTGATTTGACACGCCATAAAGAATTTTCCGGCAAAGACATGTCCTATTTTGATGATGAGACGCGTGAAAGATACATTCCATACATCATTGAAACATCTGCCGGGGTGGACAGAACCTTGTTAACCTGTCTCATCGATGCTTATGAAGAAGAGCAATTAGAAAAAGACACGCGGGTTGTTTTACATTTGTCTCCCAAAATAGCGCCGATAAAAGCTGCGGTTTTTCCACTGGTAAAACGGGATGGCATGCCTGAAATGGCACAAAAAATAGTTGAAGATATTCGACCACATTATATGGCATTTTATGACCAGGGAGGCGCAGTGGGCAGGCGTTACCGCAGAATGGACGAAGTAGGAACCCCTTACTGCATAACGGTTGATACACAAACATTGGAAGACCAAACCGTTACTATTCGGGATCGCGATTCAATGAAGCAGGATCGTATTTCGATTGATAAAATAAAAGAATATCTGGATGAGAGGATTTTGTTTGTTGGGTAAATTATATGAGAAGAAATTCATGAATCAATTATAAAAACCACGAATTTCACAAATTACACTAATTATTTTATTCAATTCTTGTTAATTCGTGTAATTCGTGGTAACATTTTTTATTGGAGTTTAATTCACAAAATAGAATTTATCCACTTACCTAATCTTTCTTATTCCCAACCAAATACCCCAACACAAAAGTCATCGCAGCGCCAATTGGGAAATGCCAGGGCCAGGCTAAATTAATATAAGCAGGCGTACCTTCAGCAGTTGTCCCAACAACCGCAAAACTAACAATCATCACAATTCCTGCTGCAATTGCCACGTAAATAATTTTTGCCGGTTCTTCTTTTATATGTCTGAAAGCCTGGACAACCAAAATGAAACATGCCAGGAATACAATTATTTGTGGAATTGGTAAATGCCAATTAAAAGCAAACACAATCAGCATGGAAAGCGGAACACCCCATAAAAGTCCAAAATCATCCCGTTTGGTTGGCAGAAATGCGAGCAGAAAAGTTCCCAACAGAGCGCCGTAAGTGTAAGCTGCCATTGCCAGCGCGAATTGAATTAAATCGGCAAACGCTTTGGAAATCGTATCGCAGTAAATAGCAAACGCTATTAAAAACACCCCCCAGATGAGAACAATGATCCTGGAAGCAGTAACATAATGTTTGTCCGAACCATCCTTTTTAATGAAGGGTTTGTATAAAATTGAAATTGTTGTTTGTGAGAGCGCTGCCAAAATTGAATCAAGCGTGGAGATAGCTGTGGCAAATAATGCTGCCATCAACAAACCTGATAAAATAGGCGGCATCACCTGAACAATATAAATGGCAAAAATTTTCATGGAATCGTTATCAATGATTACCTGTCCGGGATTGCTTAATGGAAAATGGTTATAATAGATGAAAACACCAGCGCCCACAAATAATAGTAAGAAAGTTAATCCCACTGAAGCGCTTGACCAGATGATCGCTTTTCTGGCTTCATTTTCATTTTTACAGGTGAACATTCGCTGCGCCATCAATTGGTCCGTGCCATGCGAACCAAGCGTTAAAAATCCTGTTGCAAATATACCGCACCAGATGGTATATGCCTCTTTGGGATTAAAATTCAAATTCAACATATTAAATTTTCCTGCTTTAATTCCTTCGCTTATCACGGCAATAATTCCACCATCGATAGCCGTACCGACAAAAAATAGCGCCAGAATAGCGCCAAAAGTAAAAAGCAGAAATTGGATTGTGTCAGTCCAGATAACAGTAGCAATGCCTCCCATAATAGTCCAACCGATTGAGACAACACCGATAATTATTGTTGAAACAACAATATCAGTTCCGGTAACAACCTGAAGCGCTTTGGCTGCAATATAAACCCGGGCGCCTTGTGCTAAAATTCCACCGATCATAAATAGAATCGATGTTATATTTTTTACCCTGGGTCCTAACTGGTTGCCCATGTAGTCATACGGAGAATAAATTTCCCTTTTAAAATAAGCCGGTATGAAGAAGTAACCAATCACAAACCTGGCAATTATTGTTCCCACAGCCAACTGGATGTAGGTCATGTCACCACCCTTTGAAAAAACAATGGCTGGCGCTATTAAAAAAGTTGCTGCGGAAAGTTCGGTAGCGATAATTGAACCGGAAACGGCAGCCCAGGGTAATTTGCGTCCGCCGAGAAAGAAATCTTTCATTGATGATTGTTTGCCAGCCAATAATCCACCGAGGATCGTTGTCAATGTTAAATAAATAACTATCGTTATCCAGTCTTGTATAGTAAAACTCAGCGAGATTTCAGACAGGGATGCATTAACTCGAATATCGGTTATTTCTTTTTGTAATTTTGTGACTTGACTTTCTTTCTGTGAAACAAGGTTTTTTAAATCATGTTGAGGGGAAAAAGCTTTCAAATACATTGATCCTAATTCGGGGATATTTTCTATCGTCGAAACAAATTGATCCCAATTGGCAGATTCAAATTTTAATTCAGCTAATTCATTATTGAGTTTATTTAAAAGTATTCGTTTTGTTTTTAATTGGTTGAGATAGTCATTTTTTTTCTCCGAAGAAATTTCCGCAAAAAGAGCGCTGTCAGAGATCGTCTCAACCGGTGGCGATACGAATTCAGAATATTTATCTTGATTTTCGGCAGCAATTTTTGTCCAGATTAGTTGTGCCTGTGTCTGCTGCTCCAAATCAAATGTACTCATAAATTTATCGAATGAAACGGGTTCTTTTGATGTTTGAGATATTAAGTGGTTTGGAAACAAGATAAAAAGGAAAGATATAAATAGGCTTAAAAAAACGATTTTAAATAGAAAGTTAGGTTTGTGCTTGTTATGCGTTGAATTTTCCATGCTTTTTGTGTCTCCCGTTTTTTAACATTCGGATACTAATTCAGTGATAGAAAATATTATGAAAATAATGGCAAAATAATTAGTGTCTGTCCGAAAAAGCCCTATTTTCTGTCATTCCGGCAATCTTTTAAGCCGGAATCTCACTGTTTATCAGGATAGATTCCCGCTAAAAACATGCGGGAATGACATTGTCGGACAGGCACTAATTAAAGAAAATGATGGCTCAATAATAAAACAATTCGTATCTGTTCAGCTATCCGTTGTACCAAAGTCATTTTGAACGAGGGAGGGGGTTGGTGATGTTGGGAAGTGAAGCATAGTCTGTATTTCCTTATTTTTTAAATGTGACTATACAGGAATCTCGTATTATTTAAACAAAAGTGTGAATATTGGGGAGATTCTTCGGTCGCAAGCTCCCTCAGAATGACATTTGTAACCACGCTGAATAGTTACAACAATCATTTTAATTATTTCCGCCAAAAAGACGGCGGATAGATTGCCATAAAATCATTTTGCCAAAGACAGACTGATAGTTACAAATATTTTGCAATATAAAGCATTAAATTTTTTTTTGCAAGAGAAATATTCAGGCAGGAGAAAAAAAATTAGATTTGGTGCCTTTCATGTTTCAAATCCAAGATTTCGTCTCGTATTTTTGCAGCTTCTTCAAATCGTTCTTCACGTACAGCCTTCTGAAGTTTAATGTTTAATTCTTCCATCTGATCAATGTCGCCGAAAGGTCTGTCCGATTCCTCAAAGGCCCCTTTGCTAATGGTGGTCTGATCTATGACAGCAGCTTTTTTCATTACTTTTTCATCGACAAAAATTGGCGCTTGCATACGCAGCGCAAGGGCGATGGCGTCACTGGGGCGGGCATCTATTTCATAAGCATTTTTTTTTACCTGCAATGTAATAGCGGCAAAATAGGTATTCTCACGCAGATCATTAACCACAATTCTGGAGATTTCAGCTTTGATCGATTCCATTAAATTTTTCATTAAATCGTGGGTTAAAGGACGGGGAGGCATAATTCCTTCAAGCTGAAGAGCAATCGCCTGGGCTTCGGTTGTCCCGACTACGATTGGCAGCCACCTACCATGCACATCATCTTTGAGAATAACCACAAAACGGTTTGTTGAAGTATCTAAGGTGACTCTATCGACTCTAACAGCTACATGCATGGTAAAAAACCTCCACTTTGTTGTGTTGCCCGGTGATGGGGAAAATTGTAATTCTTTAGTTAGTGCTATTCAGTGATTAATAAATATAAATTTTGTATTAATTGGTTATACAGTAATTGAGTAAACTTTTTCTATATTATATCAAATTAAATGACAAGTGTCAAGTAAAATTTCTAAAAAATTTAGAAACATTCAGGTATCACAATAAGAATAGGCAAAACGATTATGAGCAACCTGTCCGCCTCCTTTCTTGGCGGAAATTATTTTTAAAAATAAAAGAAAACATTTTGCTTTTCGGAAAAAAATTATTAAATTACAAACTAATTATTTGAAAACAAAAATATTTTTACAGGGAAAAAAATGATCAAATGGATTTTTTTTGACGTTGGAAATGTGATTCTAAATGATGATCCGGCAATGGCAGTATATTACCAGGAAATTTTCAAAGCAATCAAGGAACAGGGCAATCATGTTACGTTTGATCAATTGTTAAAGGATCGTGAGCATTCAATTTTAAATAAAAGAGAGGGAAAGCACTACATCCAGGTAGCATTAAAACATTTGGGGAGGGATACCTGGTCAAAATACGAGCCCAAAATAAAAAAGCATTTGAGTAATAATTGGGCAACCATTAGTCCCTTGATGCCGGGTATTGTGCCGGTAATTAAATCTTTAGCAAAAAAATATCAGCTGGGATTTATCGCTAACCAGCCAAGGGTTGTTGAAGAAATATTACAAAATCATGGATTACTCGAATATTTTAAAATAAAAGGCTTCAGCCAATCAGTAGGATTAAATAAACCGGATCCTGAATTTTTTAACTGGGCAATAAAAAAAGCGGGCTGTAAACCGGAACAAGCAATCATGATTGGTGACCGGATTGATAATGATATTAAACCGGCAAAAAGCGTGGGTATGAGAACAATTTGGTTTCCAATTTTACACGATATAAAAGACTGGGAGCCGGTCACAGAATTTGAAAAGAAATACCTGTCCAGTCTGGAACGAGCCTGCGTATCCCATTTGATGCCAAGAGATAAGTCAGAATCGCCGGATACAACAGCCAGGGATTTTGGATTAATTCTGGTTGAAGTTGAAAGACTGAAATATGATCCTGAACTTTGGGAACCTTATATTGGTGAGGGCTGATCCCAGATGCACCATGTTCCTTTTAAACAAAAATAATTAGTTGAACAGTGTAAAATTTATCAACAAGAAAAGGTCAAGATCGAGGTTAAGGTCAAGAATAAAAATATTAAAATTTTTCCCAACTGTTGAGCTCTGGGGTGAACGGTTGTCATTCTGAACGAGGGATGGGAATTGGGATATTGGGAAGTGAAGCATAGTCTGTATTCATTAAAGTAATGTAATGTGACTATACAGGAATCTCCCAATAAAAAAAGAAAAATGTAGAAAAGCAGACGGGATTTCTGAGTTACCTTATCTGTTAAGGAAATACAGACTATGTTTCAGTCGCAAGCTCCCACAAAATGACATTTGTAACCATATTGAATAGTTACAATTTTTCTTGACCTTGACCTTAATCTTGACCTTTCTTTTTCATCAGTTGTATTATCAACAAACAAATTTAATCAAGCGAGAAAAAAAATGACAAAGAATTCAACTCACACCTTTCCTGAAGACGTCCGCTCATTCATTAAAAAACACCAGGACATAGTCCAGATCGCCATTGAATTTATCGAACAATATCCTGAACTCAAACCTGTTGCTAATCAAATGATACGTTCGTATATGATGATGGTGGATTGTTTTGATAACGGTGGAAGATTATTTCTCTGTGGCAATGGCGGCAGTTTTGCTGACTGTTTACATATTTCAGGTGAAATGTTAAAATCGTACGAGCGAAAAAGAGGATTAAATTCAGAGGATAAAAAGAAATTCAAAACTATACCATTTGGCGATCAACTATCCCGAGCCTTAGAATATGGTCTGCCTGTTATTGTTTTGGGATTGAACCATTCTTTGAAGTCTGCTGTGGAAAATGATATTTTTTTGCCTAATATTGGTTATGCCCAGGAACTTTTCGCACTGGGGGAAGAAAATGATGTATTGCTGGGAATCAGTACCAGTGGGATGGCGATGAATGTGGCTTATGCTGTATCGGTTGCGAAAGTAAAAGGAATGCGGACGATTGGTTTGACCGGAGAAGAAGGCGGACAATTGGCTCCAATGGTCGATGTCGCAATTAAAGCGCCTGGAAAAGTGACCAAACGTATTCAGGAAAATCATCAAATCATTTATCATACGGTTTGTTCTTTGGTCGAAACCCATTATTTTCAGGAAAAGAAATAGGTGATCCAGGATAAAATAATTACCCGGGAAACGCTGGTTTCTATATGTGAGGCATTTAAAGCGAAAGGCGCAACCATTGGTTTTACTTCGGGCGCTTTTGATATATTACATGCCGGTCATGTAGATTACCTTGAGCAAGCCAAAACTTTGTGCGATAAATTAATCGTTGGATTAAATTCAGACGATTCAATCAAAAGGTACAAAGGTTCAAACCTCCCAATAATTTCGGAATCGCATAGACAAAAAACGATAGCTGCGCTGGATTCGGTTGATTTTGTGTTTCTATTTGAGGAGCGCCGCAATGGTCGTAACATTGAATTGCTCAAACCGGATTTCTATTTTAAAGCCGGTGATTACGACCAATCACAACTTACTTCAAGAGAAATAGTGGAAAGTTATGGTGGCAAAGTAAAAATAATTTCTATAAAAGAAAATATTTCCACAACAGAAATAGTAAACCGAATTACTTCGAACGGAAAAACTGAAGACACTTTTGTTGAGGAACAAAAGAAAACAGTTCATCTAAAAATAAAACCGGACAAAAGTTCACCGGCAATTTTTTTAGACCGAGATGGAACAATCAATAGAGAGATCGGTTATTTAAGTGATTCCGGTGAGTTTGAATTGCTTCCCCATGCACTTGAAGGGATGAAAAAATTTCAAGATATGGGCTATCGATTAGTGATTGTTACCAATCAAGCTGGAATTGGATTGGGATATTTTACAAAACAGGATTTCTATCAAGTAAATAAAAAAATGTTAACCGAAGTTTCTGGGGCCGGCATATTAATTGATAAGATTTACTTCTGTCCACACAGCAAAGCAGAGAACTGCCCGTGCCGAAAGCCTGAAACCGGGTTAATTTTAAGAGCAGAGGAAGAATTAAATATCGATTTAAAAAACAGCTTTTTTATTGGGGACAGCCCCTGGGATATTGAAACAGGCGCCCGCGCAAATATGGGCACAATATTCATTAAAAATAATCGCATTCAACCTGAACAATACGAGAGTCGCCCCGATTTCGTAGCTGAAGATTTATTGGATGCAGCAAATTATATTCTTGAACTAGAGCGGGTGATTGAAAACTGAATTATGAAGATAGGAATGTTTTGATGAAAAAATTGATCACTTTAGACGAACTTCTCCAATTGAAAAAAGATCTTGTTAAAGCTCAAAAAAAGATTTCCTGGACAAACGGCTGTTTTGATTTTATGCACGCCGGACACGTGGATTATTTGGAGCGAGCAAAGAAATATGGCGATTTGCTGGTTGTGGGAATGAACAGTGACCGATCCGTTAAAAGATATAAAGGTGATTTACGCCCTATTTGTAACGAGATCCATCGGGCCCAGGTTTTAAACGCACTCTGTTGTGTTGATTATATCGTAATATTCGAGGAAAAAACACCGATCAGAATAATCGAAAAACTCCAACCTGATTTTTATATAAAAGGCGGCGATTACACTTTGGACACGATTGATCAAGATGAGCGCCGCGTCGTTGAAAACTACAGTGGAGAGATAAAAATTTTACCTGAGGTTGAGGGAATCTCGACGACAATAATAATTGAAAAAATAAGAGATTTATTAGTTGCGGGTGATTCACCGGAAAATTGAAATAATTAATCAATATTTAATATGCCAAAATTAAAAAGACTTCAAGATCGATACAATACAGCAGAAGAGAAAGAAACATACATTGAAAATATGTTTTCATCGATCGATGAAAATTATGATTTTTTGAACCGGGTAATGTCTCTCGGATTGGATATGGGTTGGCGGCGCAGGGCTATTAAAGCCGGGAAGTTTTCTAATCAGTCAGCAATTTTAGATGTGGCAACCGGGACAGGTGATTTATTACTGTCCGCTCAAAAAGCAATCCCGGGTGTTAATATTGTGGGATTGGATTTTTGCAGACCTTTTTTGTTAAAAGCAAAAGAAAAATTGGACGACAAAAATGGAAGACATCCGGTCAGTTTTATTGAAGCTAACGGATTAAAACTGCCGGTTAAAGACGAAACGTTTGATGGTGTTTTAACAGCATTTTCATTGCGCAATGTAGCTAGCGTTGATAGCTTGTTTTCGGAATTTTATCGAATTACAAAACCGGGTGGTAAAGTTGTCTCATTAGAGATGATGAAGCCAAACAATTCTTTTCAAAAATTAGTTTTCTCAATCCATTTTAAAAGAGTTGTCCCTGCGCTGGGTAACTTACTTGCAAAGCAGGCGGAAGCATATAATTATCTGCCGCTGTCAATTGAAAATTTTTACACAGCCAATGAACTAACAACGATTATTTCCAGAGAAGGCTGGCGAAATGTATCGTACAAAAATGTGATGTTTGGATTTGTCGCCATCCACGTCGGAGAGAAATAGATAAGTTCCATGTTCAATATAAAATGTTCAACGTTTGATGTTCAATGTTCAACGGTCAATATAAAGCGTTCAACGTTTGATGTTCGATGTTCAACGTTAAAAAAGCGCCACAATAAAAATTGATAATTATGAACCCGAAGTCAAACGATGAACATTCAACATTGAACTTGATACATTGAACATTCAACATTGAACATAATACTCAGCGCGCTAAAGCGACAAAAATATTGCACGCAAAGTCGCAAAGACGCAGAGAAAACGCAAAGAAAATTTTTCTTAAAAATTTTGCGTAACCTTTGCGCCTTTGCGTGAGAATTTATTTTAAACTTTTGCAAAAAAA
>JADHVV010000150.1 GCA_016783825.1 Candidatus Zhuqueibacterota bacterium
GCCTGCACTTTAGTGCGCTAGGATATATCATGTATATGAACATTTTTCAAAGCAACATGTACATCGAAAGAATAAAGCAATGATCACAATAACTGCCACAAAATTAAGAAACAATCTTTTTAATTATCTTGACCAGGTTACCAACGGTGAAACAATTTTGATCCAGCGTAATAAAAAAGAAGTAGCCAAACTTGTCCCGCCCAATATTTCAGACTGGCCTGATTCTACTAAAATTAAATTGGAAATTCTTGTTGAACCCGATAAATTAATAAAACCGATTGAAGATATTTGGCAGGATTACGTATGAGAAAAAATTCTTACTTATTCGATAGCCACGCATTAATTTTTTGGCGCACCAGGCAATCTGTTCCGGATGAGTAAAAAAAAAGCCCTGCTATGTAAATAACAGGGCTTTTTAATTACAAAAAATTATAATTATTTAAGCAAGGTCATGCGTTTGGAAACCTGGAAATTTCCATATTTTAAAGTATAAATGTACATTCCACTTGCCACGCGGTTGCCAGCGTTATCTGTTGCATCCCACTGAATTTTGTGATGTCCTTTTTGTTTAATTTCCCCATTGACCAGTGTTTTTATTTCCTGACCTAATGAGTTGTAAACTTTCAGACTGATTCGTTTATTAGTGGGCAGATAATAATTAATAAATGTTGTCGGATTAAATGGATTGGGATAATTTTGTTCTAACTTATAATCCCCAGGCATAATTACTTTCCATCCTTTTGAGGAAATACCGGTTGCAGTGTATTCCAGAACCTTGATAGTGGGTTTAGCCGAATCAGCGCCCTGAACCGAGCAAACCAATTCCATGCCACCATCGCCATCCAAATCAACCGGAGAAGCGACCAAATCGTTGATGCCACCCGATCCATCAGAATCATCGCTATGGACATTAGCAAAAGCATATTGTGTATAATCGGTTACATCACCGCCCAAAAATTCATACTGAAAAGCGCCTAAACCACCACCTGCAGCATAAAGATTTGGTTTTCCATTGCCGTCCAGGTCTCCCTTGGACATTCCCAAACCGCCGTATAATGGAAGTTGTGTTGATATAACTGAAACATTATCTATGCTAAAATTTGTAATGTCAGTTAAGCCGGAAATACACATGACCCAGCCGATATAATAAGCATCGAGATAAACTTCATCCACACCATTACCATCCACATCCATTACAGCGCCTTTGAACAAACAGACATCATCGGAACCTGTTCTGCCGCGGATATATTTGTAGGCTTCACTTAAAACAGAACCGACCATTACCGGACCGCTTTCAACGTAGGTGTCCGGTCCAGTCGCTTCAATCATGAAAGCAGTCATGTTGTTCCAAGCCTGGCAAATAATATCGGTATGTTCATCACCATCAAAATTTCCTGCCATCATGTTAATGGGACTTCCGCCACCATGAGCGCCATCACGAGAGTGTATTTTCAATTCTTCATTAAAAGTGTAAAATCCGGAATCAAATGTTCCTGTTACAGACAGGATGATGAAATAATCTTCCGGGCTTGCCCCGTTATTGGCGATCAGGAGTTCCTGTGCACCGTCTTTATCCACATCGTTGACTTCAAAATATTCTACAGACCACCTGGGATCAGTACCAGCAATCACATCAGGATCCTGGTAAGAGGCGATTGCCTCAGTTCCATAATTATCGCTTCCTACAACACCATCCCATTGAAAAATGTATAAACCGGCATTATCTGTGAGAGCTCGCTCAAGATTGGCAATAATTTCGCCTTTTCCATCGCCATCCAGATCACCGGTTTGAAGTCTTCTGAAAGGTCGTCCATAGGTAGAACCCATTCTTGGTGAAGCCCAGACCTGTTCCATTGTGTTGTTGCCGGTTACTTCATAAACAACTATCTGCCCGGTATTCTGGTAAGACGGCACGATAATTTCATATTTACCATCCTGATCCAAGTCGCTGCCGGCGCAAACACTGCGGGCGTCGCCCCAAAGGCTGTCACCCACGCCATCAGACATGACCATTGGAATGTCTAACATGTTGACATAAGGTTTTCCTGACCACTTTTCCATTGCCCAGGATTTATAGTGCACAAAATAAAGGTTGCCGTTTTCATCAGCATCTACATCCATTACACTGGTGTATCCGGCTGATCTTCCGGTCGCATTGTTGTGTGAACCGGTTCCAGTATATTGTTCATTCATTTTGAACATCCAGGCAGCATGATCAATTACATCTAATTGAATACCGGTAAAAGGATCGACTACGAAAGTGTTGCCAAATTCATAAGTGCTTGAAAAAAGATCGTCCTGGCATACATAAAGTCGTGGTGGATTGACGCCTTCGTTAATTGCCATTCCCAAAGCTAACGAATCAGCAGAAAAACTGAATGACTCATCCAGGGTGTAACCGGCTGCTACGTCACCAACATATCGCAAAACTTCACCGGTTTCATATTCGGAAACATAAAAGAAAGCGCCGCTTGCTGCTACTGCTAAACCGTGATAAATACCATCAGGTAAATCAACGGTAGCGATGGGCGCATCGTTGTGAGTAGAACCCCATGTTCCGGTTGTAATGCCATCGTAAATTTTTACATCTTCGGTTGTGCCGACCAAAGTGTCACCCATGACATAAACTTTTCCGTCAGTTGTGACATCGATGCCATAAAGATTTGCTGTTCCTGTTTCCATACGAAAATCAACGGTAGCTGCATCAGCGCCGTTTACATCGAAAACAAGAATATTGTGATTGTCATCGTTGTTTGCAATATAAGCATAGCCGTTTGTATCAATCGCGGTCTGGTATGCCAGCCAGACAGGAACCACATCAAAACCACCGCCGCCGACCCATTCGGTTACCAATTCTCCTTTGCCGGTTACTGAGTCCGCATCTGTCCATTTTTGAATACCGAATTTAGCGCTCGATTCACGATGAATAATCATAACGAAATTATCTTCGCTTAAAGATGCAATACCGGTTACCCTGTTGGCAGCGTCGTTGCCGGTACCTTCTGAGTTAGAATAAAGCGCTTCGTACTGCGCAAAAGCGCTTCCGCAAAGCAGTAAAATTACTGCGATGATAGTAATAACATTTTTCATACAATCCTCCGAACTTCAGATTAAATATTAAAATTGATTAATTAAAAATTTGCAAATACCTCCATCTTTTTAAGTTTGCTTATGGATATCACCTCCTTCAATTGAATTAAAAATTAGCCTTATTAATTCTTGTTAGTAAGCAAACAAAACTAACTAACACAATTATAAATAAATTATTCTTAATTGTCAAGTAAAAAATGACATTTTATTAGTTTTTTTCCTGCTATTATGTTATTGTTAAATTGTCATTTAGGAGAGATTGAAAAGCACTTTTTAATGAGTTAAACATTAGTAAATATATAATATATTTTTATTAATGTCAAGACATTTTTTTCTTGACTATTACATTTTAAATTTGCATATTAATTAGTGTCTGTCCGAAAAAGCCCTATTTTCTGTCATTCCGGCAATCTTTTAAGCCGGAATCTCACTGTTTATCAGGATAGATTCCCGCTAAAAACATGCGGGAATGACATTGTCGGACAGGCACTAATTAAATTAATTTTTATACTAATGTGAAAGTAGTTTTGAGATTTTTTCTTTTATAAACTCACCTAAGCCCTCTTTTAAAAAGAGAGAGGACCTTCAGGGTGAAATCTCAAAGCCACTTTGCGATGAGTATAAATAATTTTAAAAGAACTTTTTTAAGGAGGAATCAAATTGAGACAAAAATTTATTGTACTTCTTACCCTAATTATCAGCTTGTTCTTTCTTACACAAAATGCTGATTCAGGCACCAGGGGAAAAATTGCCGGCGTTGTAATAGATGCAACAAATGGCGACCCATTGCCCGGCGTTAATATCATTATCAAAGGAACAACAATGGGTGCGGCTACAAACATTAAGGGACGTTATTTTATTCTGAACGTTCCGGCTGGTGTTTATAGCCTGACAGCTTCTATGATGGGATATAAAAAAGTGACATATTCAAATGTCAGAGTTTCCGTGGATCTTACAACCACAATCGAATTTAAGCTAAGCAGCGAAGTATTAGACCTGGACCAGGCTGTTGAAATTGTTGCAGAACGCCCGTTGGTTCAAAAAGATGTTACTTCAAGTCAATCTTATGTTTCAGCTGAGGAAATAAAAAAATTACCGGTTGAAAGTGTGCATGACATTTTACAATTACAAGCGGGAGTAACAGTAGGGGCAGACGGCGCTACTCACATCCGCGGCGGCAGATCGAGTGAAATCCTGTATATGATTGATGGCATACCGGTAAATGATCCGTTTGTTGGGGGGATGTCCAATGTCTATGTGGCACCCAACGCAGTGCAGGAAATGGTTGCCACTTCAGGAACTTACAATGCGGAATATGGCGACGCCATGTCTGGTGTGATCAATATTGTTACGAAAGATGGCACTAACAAATTTCATGGGCGTCTTTCAGCCTATAGCGGCGATTATGTAAGCGATCATACAAAAATATTTAACAATATCGATGACTTCAATTTTTTTAATAATAAAAATGTTGAGATGTCACTCAGTGGTCCCGTGATCGGTTTCGGAGACAAACTGACATTTTTTTCATCAGCACGCTTGGAAAATAATGATGGATATCTTTATGGTTATCAAAAATACACAAGAATACCTGTGCGGGATTCACTGACCAATGAAATTATTCCCACAGGTGATAACAGCCGGGTTAGCATGAATCCTTCGGATAGAGTTAATGCGCAGTTAAAACTCACTTACAGGTTCACAGATAATTTAAAATTGAACCTCGGCGGAATGATGACAACCCGTGATTATAAAGTTTACAGCCATCGTTACAAATATCTGCCGGATCAAATTTATAATCGCGAACGAGAGAGCAATCGCGTTCACATGGAAATCACACACATGCTCAATAATCGCACTTTTCACACATTAAAACTTTCCCGTTTTTATCAACAGTATTTCTATTATCTTTTCAAAGATCCTAATGATCCGCGTTATTACAACCCGGAAGCATCATTTAGTTACGTGACAAGCGGTTTTTGGAACAATGGCTATACCGGTTATGGATGGGAAAAAAGAAATTCTACAATATTATTTGGTCGCTGGGATATTACCAGCCAGGTTACGGATGTTCACATGATAAAATCAGGGATTGAAATAAGCAGCGAACAAATTTACGATCTTTATCAAGGACCTAATGTTCTGCAAAATCCCAATGTAACCGACAGATCAAAACTGTTTGCCAGGAACATTATGGAATTCAATCCCATCAAAGCATCAGCTTATGTTCAGGATAAGATTGAACTTAAAGAGATGGTGGTTAATTTGGGGCTTCGCTTTGACTATTTCGCACCTGACAAACAGGTCGTAGTGGACTCTCATAACCCGGAGTTTGGGGATAAAAAGGACGCAAAAAATCATTACCAGTTCAGTCCGCGCCTGGGTATTGCCCATCCGATTGCTGAGACTGCTTATCTCTACTTTTCTTATGCCCATTTCTTTCAAATTCCCAATTATATTTATTTATACAATAACCCGGAATTCGAGATTCAGCATAAATCAAGGCTGGCTTCGGATTTAGAACCTGAAAAAACAGTCATCTATGAAGTTGGCTATAAACATCAACTCACTTCTAACCTGGCGCTTAATGGCACAGTATTTTACAAAAACATTTCAAACTTGATAGCAGTCGAGCAATATGAATTGGGTTATGGTTCGAGCGAGTATTACTTTCAATACATAAATAGCGATTATGGAAACGTGAGAGGATTTACTATTTCTTTGGATCAACGAATGGTTAACAATGTTGCGGCTGCCATTGATTATACCTATCAAATCGCTGAAGGAAACGCATCCGATCCCAATGCGGTTTACAGCGATATTACCAGCAACCTGCCGAGACTTCCGGAAAAAGAAGTGGTTTATCTGAATTGGGATCAACGCCACACTTTAACGGGCAATGTTTTGTTTGGCAAACCCGGAAACTGGACTGTCAGCCTGATCGGACGTTACAGCAGCGGATATCCTTACACACCTTCTGATATCAAAGGCAAGAGAACGGCAGAAGAAAACAGTGAAAGAAAGCCTTCTCAACTCACTTTCGACATGCACGCCAACAAAATTATTAAGATTGGTAAATTTGATTTCAATCTATTCCTGAAAGCATATAATTTATTTGATCGATTAAATGAAAGATATGTTTACAATAATACAGGTCGCGCAACTTATACATTAGATCCTGAACCTTATCTTGATGATGCCGAACTACACAATGAATATATTACAAGACCAAATTATTACCGTGCACCGCGATTAGTTTTAGCCGGATTAGCTTTTGAATTTTAATTAATGTGGGAGATAAAAACAGATGAAAACATATAAAATTTCGTACTTTTTAATATTAATATTTCTTGTTCAAATATTTTTTGTCCCGGCTGATACTTTTTCGGGTGACCGGGGACAAAAATATAAACATTATAACGACCGTTCTATTAACAAAATCCTGGGACATTCCCATCGAAAGAGCGGTTTTCATTCAGGCAACAAAATCAGGTGCCTGTTCACAAATTTTGGTTCGATTGGTCGCTATGCGCCAGGTAGAATTGAATGGCCTGCCTATAGCGGTCACGAATATGGCTATGAATTTGGGCCGATGATTGTTGCTGAAATTGTTGTTGATCGCAATGGAATAATGGATACTGTTCACGTTGCAGAAGAAGGCATTTTAGATGGCGGCGATGATGATTTTGAACCTATTTCAGGATTTGCCGCTCCCGCACCTAACACCAATCCTGCACTCTGGAGTGATCCGACTACATGGGGCGCTGCCTGGGATCTGTGGCCCGGTCAATTTGGTTTAGGCACCATCACCGCAGATGAAGAAAGTTATTTTATAATGAACGACCAGGATGAAGATGGAACCGGACACGGAAACACAACCAGCCGCCATGACTATTATCCCGATGATCCCAATATACAGGGTTTGAACATTGAAGTTGAATCACGTGGTTATCAATGGGCTGCTTCAGTTGCTGAAGACATTATCTTTTTTATTTATAAAGTAACCAATAAAGGCACCAAGCCTTTAGAAAAAGTTGCTGCCGGCTATTTTTGCGATCTCGATGTTGGCGGTTACCCGGATTATGCTGATGATGGCGCTGATTTTGACTCACTAACAAATTTAGTCTATAGCTGGGACACTGACAACGCAAGTGTCAATTTCCCATCAGGCGAAGATATTGGCTGGGTCGGTTTTAAATTTCTAGAAACTCCAGCAGTCGATAATGATGGTATTGACAATGATGGCGATGGCATGATCGATGAATCTCAATACAATGGAATTGATGATGATGGCGATTGGGATGCAACTGATGAAGATGCTGCTGCTGATCCCAATGATTTAGACGGACTTAGTGATGATGTTGGAGCCGGCGGCATACCAGGTTCCGGTGATGAAGGTGAAAATGATGGTGTTCCTACTGTTGGCGAACCCGATTATGAGACTGAAGATTTAGATGAAGCCGATCAATTGGGTCTCACCAGTATGCGCGCTTATGATTATAACAGCGATTATTTCGCCGGCAATGACAGTACGATGTGGATCGCCATGGAACCGGGTAATTTTTCTCACGATTTTCCCGTCGGGGACAACATCTTTGTTTTTGGCGCCGGGTATTTCAGACTTGATCCCGGTGAAAGCCAAAATTTTTCCATCGCAATCGTGGTGGGCGCCGATAGTGCTGATATGAAATATAACGCTGAAATTGCGCAAAAAATTTATGAACTCGGATATCAATTCACCAAAGCGCCGTTACCACCGGCTTTATCTGCCGTGCCCGGAGATGGCAAGATCACTCTTTATTGGGATCATAAAGCTGAAAAATCAGTTGATCCCGTAATGGGTGAAGATTTCGAAGGATATACTATCTACCGAAGTACTGACAAAGGCGCTACCTGGGGCGATCCGGTTACTGATAATGTTGGTCGCCAGGTATTATGGAAACCAATTGCTCAATTTGATCTTAAAGATGGGATCAAAGGACCTCATGCCCTGGATACTGCCGGAAAAACCGGCGGTACAGGTGAAGGAAGCGGCGTTCACTTTAATATGGGTAATGATACAGGATTGTCTCATTCTTTTGTTGACCATGATGTTACCAATGGAGTGAAATATTATTATGCTGTATGTTCTTATGACCGTGGAGATGCAGAAGCCGGCATCGCTCCATCCGAATGCGGTAAAGCGATTAAAAATCCGGATAACATAACAGAAACAAATATTGTTTCGGTCGTACCCAATGTCCATGCTGCAGGATATAGTGTTTCTCAAATCGAGGAATTTGAAACAGGCAACTCCCGATCTCACGCAACCGTGACGGTAGATGTGATTGATCCCACAAAAGTTTTATCCACTGAATATGAGTTAACTTTTGAAGTTACAAGCGATACGACTAAAACTTATACTGTAACTGATAAAACGAATAATACTGTAACAATCGACGCCTCGTCTTACCTAACTGGTGAGGAAGTTTTCTTTGATGGTTTGCGACTAACTGTCGATGATGTGGATGTTATAACGCCTGATGAAACATTGACCCGCTGGACAATCGGTGAGTGCAATTACGAATCAGAAGTTATTTTGTATGGTTCGGATACACCATCACCGGGTGACGATGGGATCGATCTTCCTGCTGATTATGAAATTCGTTTTTATGATGAAATCGTTGACACATCAGATGTACTCAATGAACAGGAAGTCAAATTTGAAGTATGGGACATTACCAATAATATTCGCGTTCCTTTTATTTTCATGGATCTTGACAAATCAAAAAATCCTGACTCTTACATTACTCCCGGCGATAAAATTCTTCCCATTATGTATGTAAATAACAGACCAAAAGGAACATGGAAGATGACCTTTAAGGCGCCTTCTGACACCAGTGTTGAAATTATTGCCCCAACCGCCGGTGATATTTTTCATTTGGAAATAGAAGAACCCTTAACAGAAAATGATACTTATACCATTAAAACAGTAGAAACAAAGTTCTTAGCTGCCACCGAATCCGACCTTGATCTTGTCAAAGTTGTTCCCAATCCTTATGTTAGCGCCAACAAATGGGAACAGGGACTGCCGGGTCTGACAACCGGGCGCGGTGAGCGAAGAATCGATTTTATTAACCTGCCGCCGGAATGTACAATTCGTATTTATACAACTTACGGCGAACTTGTAAATACACTTAACCATGATCACAGGGGAACAAGCGATATGCTCGATGGTACTGAATCATGGAACCTGTTGTCCAGGGACGACCGGGAAATTGCATTCGGCGTTTACCTTTTTCATGTTGAGACAGCGGAAGGTATTTCAAAAATTGGTAAATTCGCACTTATAAAATAAATCACGAACTTTACAAGCGCACTAAAGTGCAGGCGAAGGCTGAGGCACAGTCTGTATTTCCTTATTTTTAAATGTAACTGTACAGGTTTTAATACTTTAGTGCAAAGGCGAAGGAAGAAAGAAAATCTTTAATCCTTTAATCTTATATCTTGCTTCGCCTTATCCGCCAGCTGGCGGACTCAGCCTTTTCATTGTAACAATTAATTGATCGGATTAAAAACTTTTTAAAAAAAACAAAGAAATAATTAATAATACTATGTTTGGAGGCTCTTCAAAATGAAAAAAATTACGCTGATCTTTATAATGATAATTATTTATACATCACTTATTTACAGCGCTGATTCCAAGGTCGGGACAACTGCGGCTCAATTTTTAAAAATCGAAATCGGAGCACGGGGTTTGGCAATGGGAGGCGCTTTTGTGGCGACTGCTGATGACGCGACAGCCACGTTCTGGAATCCGGCTGGTTTGGCTAAATTACGATCCAAAGAAGTAACTGTTCAACATGTTGATTGGTTAGCTAATATGGACTTGAAACACGGCGGGATTGTCGTGCCGGTTGGTAGTGACCAAGCGATTGGCTTCTATTTAACCTTTTTGGACTATGGAGAATGGGATGTTACCACTATCGATGCTCCGAATGGCACTGGCGAACGATTTGGTGCTCAGGATCTTGCTATCGGGGTGAGCTATGCCCGCAACATAACAAATCGTTTTTCTTTTGGTGCGAATGTTAAATACATCTCCCAGAAAATCTGGCATATGAACGCATCTGCAATAGCTTTTGACATTGGCACAATATTCGAGACACAACTCAAAGGATTACGAATTGGAATGTCATTTACCAACTTTGGCAGTAAAATGTCAATGACTGGCAAGGATGCGAAAGTATTTCAGGATGTGGGCCCGGATATTGAGGGGAATAATGAACGAATCAATGCCTACCTGGAAACTGAAGAGTGGGACCTGCCATTAGCATTTCGCGTCGGCGCAGCAATGGATGTTATCAATAACAATTATTCAAAACTTACTGTGGCTTTGGATACTGTCGCGCCTAACGACAATTTGGAATACATTAATGCAGGCTGTGAATATGGCTGGAAAAGATTCCTGTTTTTGCGCGCCGGGTATAAATCGTTACTCATAAAAGACAGCGAAACCGGGTTAACCTTGGGAACCGGCATTCGCTATGGCATTAATAATCAAGTGAAAATTAAAGTTGATTATGCTTATGCTGATTATGGCAGGTTGGGTAATGTACAATTTTTCTCATTGGGTTTTGAATTTTAAGTGGATACAATAATCTTTATTTCTATAAAAAACCTCACTTGTTCATGAGTGAGGTTTTTTTATTTGTTGCGTAATATTTCTACTTTGTCAGATTAGAAAAATTGCCAAAAAGTTGTCATTCCGGCACGTTTTTTTGCCGGAATCTCCTGCCAAAACCTATCGAGATTCCGGTATTCCGCTTCGCTTCAACCGGAATGACAAGCGAACCGTGTTAATGTGACAAAGTAGAAATATAATAGATGAAAGTATTAAATGATTAAACAATTCTTTTAACAACCTATCCCTTGACTTTTAATTTTATTTTTAATATATTGTGTACATGAACATCTTTCATAGCAACATGTACATCGAAAGGAAAAATCATGATTACAATATCAGCAACTAAATTACGAAACAATCTTTTTAATTATCTTGAAAAGGTTGTTGATGGTGAAACAATTTTGATCCAGCGTAATAAAAAGGAAGTAGCCAAACTGGTTCCACCCAAGACTTCAAATTGGCGTGATCGGGTTACAATTACTCCAAAACTGCTTGTTGATCCGGATGAGCTTATTAAACCAATTGTTGATATTTGGCAGGATTATGTATGAAAAGAAAATTATTTTTGTTCGATACGCACGCTTTAATTTTCTGGTGTAATCGACAAGCCGTATCAGATGAGTTTATAAAATATTTTGATAAGCAGGACCAGTTAGGCAACTTACTCGTTTCGTCAATCTCTTTCTGGGAAATAGCGCTACTGTACATTTCTTTTCTTAAATAAATTGTTTTGCCCTAAATAGTCTTGCCTTTCTATTTGCACCTGAATAGTGCCACAGATTCGTAAAAAGAACAAACCTAATTTTATACAAGAAACTGATTATTGAATTGCACATTTTTAGATGACAAAATAATTATTTCCGCTCAAAAGAAAGCGGACAGGTTGTCAGTAATTATTTTGTCATTTTTTTATTTGGATAAATTGAAGTTTCTTGAAAGTTATAAAAATTTTTAAAAAAAAGCCCTGCTATGTAAATAACAGGGCTTTTTAATTACAAAAAATTATAATTATCTAAGCAAGGTCATGCATTTAGAAACCTGGAAATTCCCATATTTTAAAGTATAAATGTACATTCCACTTGCCACGCGGTTGCCAGCGTTATCTGTTGCATCCCACTGAATTTTGTGATGTCCTTTTTGTTT
>JADHVV010000016.1 GCA_016783825.1 Candidatus Zhuqueibacterota bacterium
GATATTTTCTATGGCAAACGGAAAGTCTGAAAGAATATTGTAATCGCGCATTGAGGAGCCACTTATTTTTATAGTCGCATCTATTGTGGCTGGCAATTTTGCCGGGATGTAAAGTTTAAGGTTGCCTCCAGACGACCTCAGCGTAACATGGTGATCTTTGCTAAAATCGGTTAAAGTCATTTCAGCTTCAACATCTCCGCCAGAGGTTGCTGCTTCGATAAATCCTTTAATGTCTTCCAATTTAATATCACCGCCGGAAGTTTTTGCTTTGATTCCATTTAAAACATTGTCTGCTTCTATATCGCCGCCGGATGTTTTAGCATTAATCACATCGTTTATATTCTTAAGTTCAATATCCCCGCCTGATGTACTGACAGCAAGCGATCCTTTACTGCCATTAACGATAATATCACCACCTGATGTATGAGCGTCAATTTCAGCGCCCACATTTGTCAATTCAATAGTTCCGCCCGAAGTTTTAGCGACTACTTTTGCCTTGTTGTTTTTTATTTCAATGTCGCCGCCGGATGTTTTGGCATTAACTTCGCCTTCAACATCAAGTAACTCAATATCACCTCCGGAAGTCTTAACAGTTACGTCTTTGGTTGTCTTTTCAACTGTTACATCCCCGCCGGAAGTTTTGGCGTTTACCACACCATCAATCTTTTTAATGTTCAGATCACCACCAGAAGTGTTTAATTTCACCTCACCTTGAAGATCGGCAACAGAAACATCGCCGCCTTTTGTGTCAACATCAACATTAAACACGGTTGGCACAACTATCTTGAATTTACTGCTCATATAAGAGCGGTAGCTGCCTTCAGCGCCTACTTTGACTGTATTGCCGCTTTGCTTGTAAATAGATTTTAAATCCTTCAAAACAGCTTTTGCCTCATGCTCTGTGTAAACATCCATTTTTCGTGTTTCATTAATTTGGACAACATTTTTGTTCCATGTTGTAATGTGAACATCGCCGCGGATATCATCCATTATGAGATTACCGCCTTTTGAAACATCAAATTTCTTTTCAATTTCAGCCACATAATAGCGCCCGGCTTTTTTAAGGTCTTGCGCGAATAATAATGTTGAAATTAAAACAAGAACAAGAACGAAGAAAAACATTTTGCTTTTCATAATTTGTACCTCCGGTTAGTAATTTAAAGTAGTTTTGGTTTAATTATTAATATGAAATTTCAAAGTAAGTATTAATTTTAAAAAAGTGGCAGTTGCAGTAGCAGTCAGTTAGCTCTAAAACTGCCACTGCTACTGCCACTGCCACTTGTATTAATCCGGCACGTCAGGATTTTCTGTTCGTTGTAACATAATTGCTGCTTTGGATCGAACATATTCGCTGGTGTCATTTTTAGCTGCATTAAAAATAATCGGATCCAGCGAACCGTTTCTCAATTTACTTAAACCATCAATGGCTTCATTGCGTATGGCTGAATTTTTTTCTTTTAACAGCACATGGATCAGGGCATTTGTTACTACGGTTTTTATTGAAGTATTGACAGGCGTATCAGTCAATAGCCGAATCGCTTTTAAACGGATACCAGGATTTTCATCATTTTCCAAAACCTCTACTAAGGCATTTATAACGTGCTCATCATAAGATCTTGTCAAAGATAGGGCGCTAACGGTTTTTAAACGAATGTTTGGTCTTTCTTCGGAGATTAAAGTTCGCGCCAACAATTGTTTTATTTCCGGTCTTTCCATATCACCCTGAACAGTTAGCTGTTTCGTCGTATTCAATTTCATCACAACCTGGCGGGTATCAGGATTATAATCTATTGATTCAACACTGGCAATGTTCGTTTCTGACAATGGTGGAAACTGCTGCCTTGCAAGGTCTTCTTCCAGTGGTTCTGCTTTGAATAGTAAGTTACCGAACAAAATCCCAATTAATAACATTGCCACTGCTGTAGAGAATCGCAGCGCTGGAGAAAAATTCAAAGAAAGCATCTCCCACATTTTTTTCTTCCAATTTATTCTATATTTATGTTGCGTGGCTAATAACAACCTTTGGTGCAGCTCGGTACGATTCTGCTCGAGAAACGAAGCTGTGGGCTTTAATTGGATTTTTGTATCAAGCAGAATTTTTGACTCATTTATTTCTTCTAAGTTAAGCACACAATCAGGACACCCTTGCAAATGATCGTTCAACTCACTTTTCTGGTTTTCGTTAAGTTCATCGTAAAGTTGTAACCACATTAATTGGCGATATTTTTCACATTGATTCATAACAGCTCCTCACTAATTCAATCTAAATTCCTTCAATTCTTTTTTCAACTTTTGCAGGGAACGAAATAAATAATTTTTAACCGTACCTTCAGCACAATTCAGGATTTCAGCTATCTCAGCTAATTTGTATCCATGATAATGCCGTAATACAAAAACCGCTTTTTGTTTTGGCGACAGGAGGTTGATTGATCGCTGGATATGTTTGCCTAATTCCATGTCTAACAGATGCTTCTCCGGGTTATCAGAATTGTTTTGAATAGTAATTTCTGCATCATGTTTGTTTTCTTCTATGTAATTCTCAAGCGTTTCTTTCTGCTGAGAAGTTCGTTTTTTACGATAATTAATAGATGTATTCACTGCTATTCGAAATAGCCAGGTATAAAATTTACTCTGAAATCTGAATTTTTTAATCGTTAAAAATACTTTCATAAAAACGTCTTGATAAACATCCCGGGCATCTTCAGCATCATTCAGCATATTGAAGATAATGGACATTACCTTATCTTCGTATCGTTTGACCAATTCTTCAAATGCTGCTATGTTTCCCCGCTGCGCTTTTCGGATCAAAAGCTCTTCATCTTGATTCATCTTTTATTCCCAATTGTCAATGTATTAGACATTTATTTTATAAAATGGTTTGCATCCTTCTATAGTATTACAAGTTAAATCTTCGTTTTTTATGCAAAAAAATTTTTACCACAAAGGTCACAAAGGAGGCACAAAGAACTCAAAGAAGAACAAAAACATGATACGAATTTAATAGTGATAATACAATTTAAATCAATAGAAATTCATTTTATTTTTTTTCTTTCTTGGTGAATCCGTCGCGGCGGATGGATTCTTTGTGTCCTTTGTGGTTAATTTTTTTTGCAGTTTCGCCGCGCTAGGATTTAAATTTTTCGTTATAAATAATAATTGATTTATTAGTGCCTTGACTGTATCAACTTATGACAGTTAACCCTTAAAAATTTAAAAAGGTTATATTTCATTTTGAAATACTTAACTGCTCAATTTTCGATCAATTTTTAATTTTAAATTCTTTAGTGCTTCAATTTAAATCACTTATATTTTTATTAAATCGTAACCTTTTATTTTACATTAAGATATAATGCCTATCAAGTTGTTTAATTTCAAGCAGTTATTCTTTCGATTGAATTTTAAATTAATTGAAACTTTTGGCATAATAATTGAAAGAAAGGAAAGGATTTTAGTCTCTATATTATGCTCAGCAAGAGCAAATTAATATTTTCTTTTACAAAAATCAAATATTTTTTTTGATAACTCATTGAAACAATTTAAAAATCACAAAAAGGTTCGGTTTTGAAGAAATTTATTTTATTTTTCTTTTTTAGTTTTACTTTAATTTTTACAAATGCGGGTTTATGCCAAATTTCTTATAGCGGTGGGAAAGGATTATACAAAGTTTTAGAAGCTGATCCTATAAGAGCTGCTGATATTTATTTTAGCACTAACATGTCATCTTTTATGAGAGAAGAACCTGGCGCTAAGGTGCTAACAAAGTACTTCAATTTTAATACAAATTTGACCGTTGGATTGGCAAACTATTTGGAATGTTTTGTTAATTTTGTGCCTCACCGGGATGACCAACAGAATCTTTACGGAACAATTGGTGATACGCATTTCGGACTGAAATATTTAACGCCTCTTTCATCAAGCGTATTTAAATTGGGAGTAGCCGGTACTTATAAATTCCCAACAGCCGTGATACCAAATCTCCCTTTCGAGGTTTTCTCAACAGACAAACCTGCCTGGGCTATTAAAGCGTTATTATCGCTTGATTTTTTACCGGTAATGCCAAGCATGCCATTGAAATTCAATTTGAATTTTGGTTACATAGATCATAATATTTATGATGAATATTTTTATTCTAAAATCGATCAGCTTTTATTTGGCACTGGATTCAAGTATTCAATTCGCTCTCTACATTTATACACTGAGTATTCCGGAGAAGTTTTTTTCAATAATCCGACGCAGGTAAAATTTAACCAAAACTCCATGCGTATAACCCAAGGAATCCGCTTCTTAGGCCCCTGGAACAATATAGTTAATATAGCATTTAATTTATCTTTTACTAAATATGATTCTCTTAAAAATTTAGATATTTTTCACAAGGAATATGCAACCTGGGAGCTAAAAATCGGTATTTCTCATCGTTTTACGGTTTATAAGTATTTTGATAAATCAGCCAAACTTGAGAAAAAAAGACGTGAAGAAGAACGGCGGAAATTAGAAGCAATTAAGAAGAAACGACAAAATGTCAAAAAAGATTTAAAAAAAATGAAAGATGAACTTGATAAGAAGAAAAAGAAAAATGGGTCGGGGAAAAAATCGGGTTGACAGCTATGCTATCTTCTAAATACTTTGGAAATATATCTCTTAAAAAAGCTGTTTTTTTGAGCCTTTCCATAATAATAATGTTTCAGCCTGCTATTAGCGACGTCTCTGTTTTTGCCAAAACGAAACGAGTATCTGCAATATTGCCAACTTCACGACAAGATACTCGCAGCGACAAAGAAATGGAAGTGCTTGCCAATAAGATCTACGACAGAGGTGTTCGTTTATTTAAAAGGGAAGAGTATTGGAACTGCGCACAAGAATTCATTATAATTATGGATTTCTTTCCGCAATTTAGCAAGATGGATAAAGTGGTTAATTATTTGGGCCATTGTCTATTTCAGGAAGAATTAACGCTTGCATCTATCCGAATGTTTAATTATCTTTTAAAAAATTACAGAAACAGTAAGCATATTCCTGATGCTTTGCTTGGTTTGGAAAGAGCTTTTTATCAACAAAATGATTACAAACAAGCATTAAGAGTATATTATGCAATAATAAAAAAACCCGCCCGGTATAAAAACATTTTAGATGAGGCGCGCTACATTGCCGGAAAATGCCATTACCATCTAAAAAATTATGACATCTCGGTAAGTATCTTTAAAAAAGTTGATAACCACAGTAAGTTTTATGATAGCGCATTATACACCATGGCGCTCTCATACTTGAAAAAATCCAATGTTGCCGTAGCTGTTGATTACTTTCAGAAAATTATTTCACTACCCATCATTAATGGTGAGCGGCGAGATATTGTTGATAATGCCCGTTTAACTTTAGGATTAATTTATTATGAATTAAATTCTTTTCAAGCTGCAATTTACCAATTATCAAAAATATCACCTGAACATGAGCATTACCAGGATGCGCTTTTGGGATTGGGATGGGCTTATTTAAAATTGGAAGACTATAATAACGTTATCAAATATTTGAATAATCTCACAAAAGAATTTCCGAACACAGCAAATGCTGAGGAATCCTATTTTTTATTAGGTCAGGCTTATATTTACCAGGGTCAGTATGATGAGTCTCTGAAAGCCTATAAAACAATAGTTGATCTTTACCCTGAAAAGAAGAATATGCCGGGTTTGCTTCTTAAGGTGAATAATAGTTTGCGGCAAGAAAACAATCGTGTCGAAGAATTAAAAGTAAAAATTTTAGTAGAAGAAACAAAACTTTTGGATGCCATGCCCCTGGTCGGACCAGGAAAAGAAATTCCGAGATATCTCATTAATAAGAAAAAAGAGCTAAAAGATTTTAGAGAAAAAATGATCGCCAATCTTTTAAATGAAAGAGATCATTTGCTCTTCATGAAAAAAAATATTGATGAATTAACAAAATTGGTGGAACGTAAGGAACTTCGTAAAGATTGGCGCAGCTTTGCTGAATATGGAATATCAAGAGCGCTCTTTCTTAAAGAAATGTCAGTATTGCGGGGAAACTAATGGGGATTAAATAACTTGGACATTTCAACTTACATCACTATTAAAAAATAGAAATTTTGAGGGATAAAACGGGTAATCCTCCTTCGGCGGATTTCTATTATCATAATGATTCGCCTTGGAGAACTTATTTTATCCAACCCCCCTAAATTAATTAACGGAAATAATATGCCAACGTTTGAATTGCCTGTATATAAAAAATTGAATTACATTTTCTTATTCTTAGTTGTACCTATTTTATTTTCAGGGACGAACCAGGTTTTTGGACAGGCGATAAATAATATAAAGTCACCGAAATTTCCCAGGAAGTATGAACTGAAAGACACGACAAACACAATTGATATTGCCAATTTAAATAAAACGATCAGTCACCAGGAACAAATGATCGCTAAATATCCAAATGAACCTTTTATTCCCCATGTCATGTTGGACTTAGCAGAACTAACCGCAAGTAAATCCCGGTTTGAATTCACAAAAGAGATGGAGCAATATGATCTGGATATTGAAAAATATGAAAAGGGCGAGACTTTTCGCGAACCAATTTTGCCAAGAGTAAGTTACAAAAAAACGATTGAAACATGTTACAAATTATTAGAGAAATATCCGAATTTTCCTTTAAAAGATAAAATTTTATATCGACTTGCTATCTCTCATCTCGACGAGGGAAACCAGGAAAAAGCTAAAGACTACTTCCAGAAGTTGATCTTTGAAACACCAGACAGCCCGAAATTTTCAGAGGCACATTTCAGGCTTGGAGAATATTATTTTAATAGAAGAGATTTTTTTAAAGCTAACAAACAATATGAACACTTATTGGAAAAATGGGACAATCCCTATTTTAATTACGCACTTTACAAATTGGGATGGTCTTATTTTAATGTTAATGATTTTAGCAATTCAATTTCCACCTTTATCTACCTGATCAGTGACATCACATTAATGGAAACAATGAATACTGAACTATTAGGGAAAACCAAGGCTGACGTAAGAAACGAGGCTATTGACTATATTGCCCATTCTTTAACGGAGTATGAAGGACCTGCAAGGATCAAAGATCTTTTGAGTAAAGATGAAACACAAAGTTATGCCATTGATGTGCTAAAAAAAATGGGAGATATCTATAAAAAACGAAATTTTTATAATGAGGCAATAAGCACTTACCAGATGCTGCTCGAATTATATCCTTTTTATTCTGAGGCGCCTTTGATTCAAAAAGAGATCATTCAGTGTTTTGAAAACGGCATGGATGAAGACCTTGCAGCCAGAGCTAAAGATGTTTTTGTGAAAAAATATGGACCTAATAGTGATTGGTTAAAACAGCACCCTGAAGGAAAAACGAGAGACGATGCAGTTACACTCTCCGAAGAAATGTTATATTCGTTGGGCACACATTACCAGGCAAAAGCGCAGGAAAAAAACAGGGAAAGAGAATATAACCTGGCAATTGAAAAACACGAAGATTTTTTAATAAAATTCAGAGACAGTGAAAAAGCTTTTCGGGTAAATTATTATTTAGCCGAGTGTTATTATGAAATTAGTGAATTCGACAAAGCTGCTGATGAATATTATAAAGTGATAACTTATTATGGCGATAATGAATTTTTTGAAGATGCTGCTTATAATAGAATATTATCGTATTATCAATTATTAGACGATACGGCTGCCAAAGATTCGGCGACTTATTATATTGAAGATTTCATTGGCGGCGGCGAAACAATCATGCCTGTAAAGGTAAGCAATGAAGCGCAATTTAAGCTCCTTCGTGCTTGTAATGATTTTATCCGGCAACTTCCCGGCAGCAAGAACGTGTTAGAAGTATTAATGAAATACGCGGAAACTCTTTATGAATTAAATAAGTGGGGTATGGCGGCAAAGATTTATGAGATCACTGTCAGTCCGGAATATCGAAAATCCCCGTTTTATGGTCAATCTATAAACATGATTGCCCAGTGCTATCTTAAAATGGGAGAATATGCTGAATCAGAGAAATGGTTCAATAATTTAGCGGACGCTTTCCCTGACTCTGCTCAATATGTAAAGAGAGCAAAAAAAATGGTTGCAACAGCCAAATTCAAAGTGGCTGAAAATTTAAAAGACAAAGGCAAAACAAACCAGGCAGCGGTAAACTTTTTAAAACTTGCCTTTAGCACCGGGGATGAAAAAATTGCTAAGGCGGCTATTTTTCAAGCAGCAAATCAATTTGAAGAGGCGGGTGATATAAAGAAAGCTATCAGGGCTTACGAACGGATGTTAGAAGAACAGCCCAATGTTGCTTTCAAAGATGAACTTCTCATTAAGACCGGGTTGCTTTACGAGAAAAATGAAAAATGGCTGCAAGCACTAAATAATTATATGAAATTAGTGAATCAATGCCCTGGCTCAAAATTTGCTCCTCGAGCCCTGTTAAGCGCTGCGAATTGCTACGAGTTGTTAAATTTATGGTTCAAATGCAAACAAGCTTATCGCGATTATACAAATCGGTTCGCACAAGCAGACCCTGATGATTATATTGAGGCATTATACAAAATTGGAGAAATTTCTTATAACCAGGGACCAAAAAGCAGCGCGTTAACTGAATTTAAACTGACTGTTCAAAAATTTAACGAATTAAGAAGGAAACGTGTTCCGGTGGCTGAATATTTGCCGGCTAAAGCACAATTTATGGTCGCAGAAATAAATTTTGAAAAATACAAACAGGTTAAAATTGTTCCGCCGCTGAAAGTTTCCATGAATAAAAAAACAAAACTTCTAAGCGTAGTTATTCAAGAATATCTCGAAGCGAGCAAATACCAGGTAGCTGATTGGACAACTGCTTCATTATATAAAATGGGTATGACTTTTGAGCATTTAGGCGAGACTGTTGAGAATGCACCAATACCATCTGAATATACAGAACAAGAAAAACAAACATATTCGGAAGCAATAAACAGTCAAGTAAATTCTATGAAACAAAAAGCGCTTGATTTTTACAAAGCGAATATCACAAACGCTAACAAAAATAATATTCAGAATGAATGGGTAAATTTAAGTCAAGAACGGGCAGATCAACTTAATGTTGACCTGGGATTAACTCAACCCGAACTTACTCAAAAACAAAATAAACCTATGATTGTGCCAACAAAACACACTAAAGGAAGTACTCTATGAAAAAAGTTAATAATATGAACAAAGTCAAACATGGGTATATCATGCGGGGGCTGCTGTTATCTATCGCTGCGCTTTTTCTTTTAGGCGCTGGTGAAATCTACGCAACCAACAATTCTGAATCCAAACCAGCCATGGCAGAGCCGGCGAAAGCTAATGACTCGAATGAGAAACAGCAACTTGACAAATCAAAAATTTCGAAAGATGCAGTTAAAGTATTTGTTAAACAAGTACAGATTTATGGATCAGTTGCTAAACCACAAGCAATTTTTTTCTACAAATCAGGCGATCCAAAAGCAGACGGACTAAAGATCAATCGTCATTTTTTTGACCATATATTTAGAAATGTTGAAAAAAACAGCATTAAACAAGTAAGAAAAAAACAAGCTATAAAAAGGGACCACATTGAGTGGTAGAAAAACATGTGATAGTTTACTACTCATTTTATAGAAAAGGCAATTAATTCATAAAAAAATCTGTAGTATTTGGGGAGATAAGGGTAATTAGGTAACTGGGTAATAAGGTAATTGTTTAATGAATCCACTCCCAATTAACTATTTTACTTATTACCTAATTGAGTTATTTTCCTAAGTTTGAGTTGAACAACAAAATTAACCAATTAGCGCCAGGAAACAATTTAACAGGAGGTTTTAACTTTGGATTTTATAGTAACTGCTTTCAGAGCCGGGGGACCGTTCATGTACGTTATTCTTGTGGTACTTATAACCGGAATAGCAATAATGGTTGAACGTGCAATTTTTATTCTCGGTAGAAATCGGATTGATAACAATGCATTTGTTAATCGTGTGTTGGAATTTGTCCAGCATAATAACATAAAAAGCGCCATTGAATTTTGCAGCGTGTCAAATGCTGCTTTGCCAAAAGTAACAAGAGCCGGTCTTGAAGAAGCGAATAAAAGCGCAGCCGATATTCAAAACGCGTTTGAATTAGCAGCGCTGGCAGAAATTCCTAAACTGGAGAAAAGAACGCAATACCTATCTATGATTGCTAATATCTCAACGCTATTGGGTTTGCTGGGAACAATTTTTGGACTTATATCATCCTTTGAAGCTGTTTCTTCTGCAGATGCATCGATGAAAGCAACGCTGTTGTCCGGTGGAATTTCTCAAGCGATGAATACAACTGCATTTGGCTTAATCGCCGCAATCCCTTGCATGATCGGCTATTCAATTATTCAAGAAAAAACGAATGAATTGATCGATGAGATTAATCAAAATGTCGCCCGAATATATAAAAGGTTAATCGCCGCAAAAACCAAAAAGGGTAAATAGAATGAATCTTAAAAAATCAATCGGCAGGGAAAGACGGATCAAAGATGTTGATGTGAACATCATCCCTGTGATGAATATTTTTTTGTTGTTGATTCCCTTTTTACTTTTAACCGCGGCATTTGTTCGATTAGCAATTGTTGAGATTTCATTACCAACGTTAGGCAAAAACCGGGCGAAACAGGTACAGGAAACACCAAAAAATCTTGTGGCAATTTTGCTGTCAGTAAAAGAAACAGGATTTCAATTAAAAAGCCCGGGATTCATATTTAAACCTGTTAATAAAATTAACAATCAATATAACTATGATATAATTGTCGAACAATTAAAACAAATAAAAAACAAGCACCCCCATGCAGAAGATATATTTATTGCACCCGAAGCTAAAGTTAAATATGACATAATTATAAAAGTAATGGACAGATGCAGGGAGATTGGCTTTCCAAACGTCTCATTATCAGGCTAATTCGTTTTAATATCAAAAATCATTTTAGAGTTTATAATGGATATTTTTGAAACAAATGATTATACATTTCATGTAGCAAATGCAAAAAGAAGCAAACGAACCACTCAAATCACACTGAAATTAACTTCAATGATTGATATGTTTACAATTCTGTTGGTGTTCCTGTTAAAAAGTTATTCAGCCGAGGGTGAAATTATGTCAGTTTCACCGGATTTGAAACTTCCGGAATCATCCGCACAGAAATCACCCCAAACAGCTTCAATTGTGGCAGTCACTGAAGATTTGATACTAATGGATGGCCATGAAGTTGCCAAAGTCAGTGAGGTAATGAGGAGTCGCCAAAATTTAATCCCGCAGTTGATGAATGATTTGAAAAGAAAAAGACAAATAAGTGAAAGAGTTGGAGCCATTAGTACAACAGGTATTGGATTTACAGGTAAAATCTCCATCCAGGCAGATCGGGAGCTTCCCTACCTGGTGATAAAAAAAATTATGTACACATGTGGGCAAGTTGGTTTTAATGATATTATGTTGGCAGTTACAAAACCTGATTAGTTTTGTTTCTTTATTAAATAATTGAACCTTATAATCAAAAATAAAAATTAAATGGCTGAAAGAAATAAACCCTTAGTATTAAATATTACTCGCTCCAAACAATCACGGCAATTCATCCTTAAACAAGGTGGGAAATTTACCGTGGGGCAGAGCGGTAATAATGATTTAATCCTTTATGGTACAGAATACCCAAAACACCACACGCTGTTTGCTCAAAAAAATGGTTCTTACCTGGTCAACATAAAACCATTTATCAGCGGAGAAGTTACCTTAGGCAAATCCACACTTCATATCAACGACCTGGTTAAACACGATATTTTGCCGCAAAAACAAAACGCTTACTTACTTAAACTCACACAAAGCAAAACCGGCGTTATTAATGTTGGTGACACGAAAATTGAGTTTTCTTTTCAACATATCGTCCAGAAGAAACAACCTGCAATGGTTTATCGCACCCCGGAATATTCCTGGGTTCGAGCCACATCAAAATCGCTGGTTTCGGATTTGTTATTTAAATTTATTTTCCTGGTTGTTTTTGTTTTGAATGCGTTCGTCATTTATGGATTAAAAGATTATAAAGTGAATATCGCCAAGAAATTTGATATAGAAAAAATGCCTGAACGGTTGGCAAAATTTATCGTTAAACCTCCTGAAGAGTTGTTCACTGATGAAAGTTCCACTTCTGGGGCTAATTTAGAAAATGCTGAAAATGCGGATAAGTCTTCCCCGGAAAAGAAAGCCAAATCATCAAACAAGAGCAGCAATAAAAGACAGGGAAGTAGCTCTCGGCGAGGCAACCCGGCGGCTTCAGCAGGATTACTCGGTCTGATTGGAGGCACCGGATCGAGCAGTAAAACCAGTTCCATCGTAGATGCATTGGTCGATAAAGGATTGATCACCCAGCTTGACGATATACTGAGCGGTGGCACAAATCTTAAAGTTGGAAAAGGTAACACAAAAGATAAAATCGATCCATTTGACCAATTGATTGGGACTGGTGGAATAGGCGGCATTGATAATATTTTCGACGATATGGTTGCAGAAGTCCCCCAGGTTACATTAAAAAAGAAAGCAAAAGTGGATTTGATAAAACCGCAAAGAGTATCCGGCAGCAGCGAGGCAATGGGGCAGAGATCGGATCAATCGATCATGGATGTTGTTCTTTCTCGCAAGGGACAGATGCAATATATTTTCGAAAAATATCTAAAACGAAATCCAAATTTACGCGGTAAAATCTCCATTCAATTTACAATTGCAGCAAATGGTTTTGTGAAATCAGCAAAAGTGATTGAAGCTACAATTGACCACCCACAATTTCAGCGGGAATTGTTGGCATTGATTAAACGCTTAAAATTTCCGCCGATACCATCAGGAGAACTAACAACGATTTTCCCGTTTAACTTTTCAAAGATTAATTGAGTGGCTTTGTTTTTCTTAAGAAATGGATGTAAATAAAAAAATCCCACTGACAGAAAATCAGTGGGATTTTTTTATAACAATTACAAATCAGACTCATCCTTCCATTGAATGATACGCCACTTTTTATCATATTCGGATTTTTTAAAAATAAAAATTGCATTGCCTGAAATATTCACTGTTTCATTATCTTTTATCAATGAAAGATGAAAACTTTTGGAATATTCTGCACGATCTTCCTCATTAAAAGAATATATCGTACTATTCCAGATAAGATCAATAACATCATAATTCCTGAACAGCCTCCCGGTGGTTTTTAAATCAATGTCCCTGCCCCAGCTTACAAATCTGCCCGATGACTCAATATTCGGATCAAAATAGATGAATACAAAAGAACTGTCTAAAAGCTCACTGTATAATACCGAATCTTTAAAGACGTAGGAATATTTAAAGTTATCTAAAACCTGGTCCGGTGTTTTTTGTTCGGTAATAATCAGATCTTCATTGTTGGAGTCCACCAGTTTTGGTGCAAAAGGATTTAAGCAGTTCAGACAAACAATAAAAATAATTGTTAATATGATGAGTATTTTTTTTAAAATTAATTTCATTTTAATTAAGAGAGGTGACAGTTCATCATGTGTCAGTGAAGATTGGACTTAAAAATCCCAACGGACGAGCAGCCAACGGATACAAATTAGGGCATTTTATAAACCAAAAAGATTTTCTTCATTTTACGACTGACTTAAAAAAATCTACAGTAATCAGTTGGCAAAATCCGTTGGCTGCTCATCCGTTGGGCAATTTTTTTTATTTAACTGCCTTATACCTGTAATAAAAAAGCGGTATATAATAAATTATATACCGCCCAAAAATTAAGTCATACTTATAAGAGACAACAATTATCTCAATTTAAACTTAACAGGAACGCTCACCCAAACTGTTACAGGTTTATCACGCTGCATTGCGGGTTTCCATCTAACCTGCTTAATTGCCTTAATTGCAGCTTCATTGCACCCGCTATTTCCAAGCGGTTTAACTACTTTCGTATTTATGACAATACCTTGTGTGTTGATTTTAGCATAAATAATGACTGTGCCCTCAATTCCAGCTTTTCGAGCAATTTCAGGATATTTTAATTTTTTCTGAATTGCAGTAAACCCACCAATCGGATGTGGAGGCTCATCATACGGAATAAACTGTATCTGACCGTCATCAGGCGGTGGAGGCGGCGGAGGAGGCACTTCGTCAAAATCGATGTCGGTCTCTTCCATTGTTGCATCTTCAGGAATATCCTCACTCTCGCTCTCGATGGGAATCGCCGGACGAGATGGCGGCGGAGGTAATTTTTCCTGTTGTGTTTGTGGAATTTCTTCCGCTTGAATTTTTTGCACTTCTATATTTGAGTCAGTTTTTTCGTGTTCAAACTTCTTAAAAGCTTGAAACATAAAAATACACAAAAGTAGAGAAAGCACAAGGGTGAACTCGATGACTTTTTTGTACTTCAACCTTAAATCAACTTCTGGATTTTTTATTCTCGCCATGACTATTCACCTCACTTACTTGCAGTTTTTGTGGAATAATTTACATTCAGGGCAGCCCCGCCAGCTTCCCGCAATTCCTCATGAATTTGAGTTATTAGTCCCATTTTTGCCCGTTCATCTATTTTCATGGAGACTACCCTCAACGGGGATAGTTCATCGACTGATTTATCATACATAATTCGTGATATTTCTCTTATCTCGACAAAATTATCGTCGATTGAGACCCTATCTCTGTCATCAGCCCAAATATAGGCGACGTTCCGTTTGCCAGGTAACTTTTCGATTTTCTGTGCAGACGGCAAGCGGATGGGGATGCCACGAAATTCTTTAAAAACAGTTGACACCATGAAAAAAATGAGCAGCATAAAAACGATATCGGGCATTGAAGCTGTTGGAATGCCACATTCTGCTTTACTTTTTTTCTTAAATTCCAAAGCCGTTTTCTCCTTAATTCCTTGTTAATATTTTCATCTTTAACAAAATATAAATAAATTTACCGTTCAGGTTCAGCAATTGAAATTCGTGTTTTCTTATTTCCCCATGCCTGTTTAAGCTGATCCAAAACCTGAATATAATACCGATATTTAGTTGCCGCGTCGGTTTTTACTGAAACAATTAGCTTGTCGTTTTCAATTAATTTTCTTTGGATGATACTTTTAATCATGACCGGTTCAATAACCTGATCATCAATCATCACTTTTCCTTCGGCATTCACCAATAGGTTGCAAATATTTTTCGTTCTAACCTCAATTGTCTCACCTTTTTGCGGCAAAACCAAACCGATTCCTTTATCAACGTCGATAGTCGTTGTAACAAGGAAAAAAACGAGTAAGAGAAAGGCCATATCTGCTAATGATGATGTTGGAATCTCCGCAGATCTTTTCTTCTTTTTTTTATCTACCAACATGTTCTTTTTCTCCTCTTAAAGAAGATTATTATTTGCCTTTCTCAAGTTCAATTAAAGTGTCAACCAATTCTACAGAACTTTCTTCCATATCAATAATCAAGTTATCGATTCGGGAAACAAATATGTTATGGAAAAACTGAATAATAATTGCCACAATAAGACCAAACATAGTTGTTAACAAGGCAACAGAAATACCGTCTGCAACGATGGTCGGGGAAATATCATTTGCTGCAGCAATATCATCGAATGCCCGAATCATGCCCCAGACAGTTCCGGTAAATCCAAGCATCGGGGCAACACTAATTACAGTAGCCAGCCAGACCAATCCTTTTTCGAGAAAAGCCATCTCAATAGAGCCGGCATTCATAATAGATTTTTCAACTTGTTCGATTCCATGATCAGCACGTGAGAGTCCAGCATGAAAAATAGAAGCAACCGGACCGCGTGTATTTTCACAAACTTCTTTTGCAGCGTCAACACCGCCTTCTTTCAAGGCTGTTTGAATTTTTACCATGAATTTACGAGTGTTTACTGTAGCTCTTGTCAGGTTCCACGCTCTTTCTAAGCTGATTGCCAGTCCTAAAACAAAAAAAGCAAGAATCGGCCACATCATGAAACCACCTTTGAGATAAAGCTCTAACATTCTTTGTCTCCCTCCATAAAATTGTTAATACTAATTATTTATTTAATTGTTAATACTAATTATTTAGTTATCTGTTTCTTAGATTACCATTTTAAGTTATTATAACTATTTTTTTTTAAAAAGTCAATACTTTTTTTTATTTGATAGCACCTTAATTTTAAGCACATCAAATAGTAAAACCTTAGACATTTACCGCTGCCGATATTTTCTGTCGCTTTGCTTCTCTTTTCACCCTGAATTTTTCAGATTTTCTCTCAACAACAATATAAATCACCGGCACCACAAATAAAGTTAAAAACGTAGCCACAAATAAGCCGCCAATCACCGAGCGTGCCAATGGCGCCCAATTTTCTCCACTCTCACCAAGTCCCAATGCCAGTGGTACCATTGCTAAAATTGTGGTCAGCGCTGTCATTAATACCGGGCGCATTCGGGTTTCACCTCCTTCTTGAACAGCAGCAATCAACTCCTTCCCACGTTGACGTAACTGGTTCATATAGTCAACCAACACTATCCCATTATTTACAACGATGCCGACCAGCATAATTATTCCAATTAACGCCATCACCGTAATATTAGTTCCGGTTACGAATAGAAATATTGCCACGCCAATCAGGGAAAGTGGAATTGTAAATAAAATTACAAACGGGTCTAACATTGATTCGAATTGGGAAGCCATTACCATATAAGTTAAAAGAATGGCGACTATCATGGCGATACCAAGGTACATAAATGATTCCTGTTGCTCTTCTGCCATGCCGCTTATTTCCAACCGGTAATCACGCGGCAACACAACTTTTTTAATTTCCTGTTCAACTTCTTTAGTGACACCTCGCAGATCTCTCCCCGTAACCATCATGGAAACCTTTACCACTCGCTCCTGGTCTTCCCTGGTGATTTCTGTTGGCGCTTTGCTGCTGACAACTTTTGAAATAGCTCTTAAAGGAACCCTGGCGCCGTTGGGAGCAACAATCAAAAGGTTTTCAATATCCTTTTTATTTTGCCTGTATTTTTTCCCCACCTGAACCCGGATATCAAATTCATCACCGCCCTCGCGATATCTTGATGCAACCGTGCCCAATAAATTTGAGCTAATCGTCTGCGAAACCATGGCTGTTGATAACCCTAAATCCGAAATGCGATTTCGGTCCAGTTCAATTTTCAATTCAGGCATTGCCTCTTCAATGCTTATTTCGATTTGTGAAGTCCCCGGTATTTTCTCAACTATTTTTTTAATTTGATCGGCAATTTGCTTGGATTTTACCAGATCGAAGCCAAAAATTTCAACAACAATGTCTCCCTCGCCAAACATTTGACTCATCCCCTGGTCTTGATACTTGATTTCAACACCGGGAATATCTTTAAATTTTTCCTTCAAAGCTTCATCTATCTCTCGTTGACGTCTCTTGCGTTCGCTTAATTTAACCAGCTTAATTCCCATCTCGCCCGAATGTGTTTTACCGCCGCCAAACAATGCTGCAAATCCTTCGCCCTGTCCAAATTCATACCTGATATTTTCAGCTTCGGGAACTTCCTCCTGTATGATTTTGGAAATCTGTTTCATTGATTTATCCATTTCATCAAGGCTGGTGCCAGGCGCCCTGTTGACCCGATATATGATAAATCCCTGGTCAGAGTGCGGAAAAAAATCTGCGCCACTGGTAGCAAAAATAATTATCGACAGTACAAAAGCAACAAAGGTAACTGCAATCACCGTCTTTCTGTGATTAATTGCCCATCCAAGGCTTGTGCTATATGTATTTTTCAAACCCGACAAGAACCTGGTAATTGCTGCTTTCACTTTTGTAAACACTTGTGAAAAAACATTTGACTTATTTTCAAAAGTATCTTTTAATACTAAAAACCGCGAGGCTAAAAGCGGTACTAAAGTTAAGGCAACAATTAGTGATGCCAATAAAGAAAAACATATTGTAACTACCATATCTTTAAACAGTTCGCCGGCGATTCCCGGCACAAACAGCACCGGTACAAAAACAGCCAATGTGGTCAACGTGGAAGCAGTGATCGCCATCGATACTTCGGAGCCACCTTTGTCGGCAGCTTCAATTATTGAATTCCCCAATTGTCGCCGCCGGAAAATATTTTCCAACACCACAATGGAATTATCCACCAACAATCCGACAGCCAATGCCAAACCTGCCATCGAGATCATGTTCAACGTTAATCCTGCCTGATCCATCACCGAAAAAGTAACCAGCAGGGAGGTCGGAATTGAAATGGCAATAATTACTGCGCTTCTAAAATTAAGCATAAAAAACAATAAAACTAAAAATGCCAATCCAATCGCCTGAATTGCTGTTTGTCCCAAATTGGACATGGAACGATTAATAAATTCGGACTGATCCCAGAATCGGACTATCTCCACTCCTTTAGGAATTTCATCCCGAATACTTTCCAATCTGTTATTTATTTTGCTGCACACCTGTACTGTATTTGCATCCGACTGTTTACTGACCATTAAAAGAACACTGGGAATATCATCGATATATTCGCGCTGCCGTTGTTCTTTAAATCCATCAACGACCTGGGCAACATCCTGAACGCGAACAGGTGTGCCATTAATATTGGCAATTGTTGTATTTCTTATTTGATCTAAGTTTGAAAATTCACCTGTTGTTTGTACTGTAAACTCCATTTTCTTATCATCAACAAAACCACTGGGGAGTTGCATGTTATTCATACGCAGAACATTTATGACAAAATCAATGGAGAACCGATGCGCTTGCAGCCGATGGGGGTCTACCAACACTTTTATCTCCCGGGATAACCCACCGACCGTAAAAGCATTGGCAACGCCGGGAATTCTTTCCAAACGCGGCTCAATTTCCATTTCTGAAATACGTCGCAATTCAGCCAGACCATATTGATTTGAATTAACGGCTAAAAATTCGACTGGCTGCATAGATGGATCAAATGCAAAAACCATTGGCTGCATGACATCATCTGGCAGAAAATCACGGATCATATCAATATTCCGTCGTGCATCAATCTCTGCCTGATCCATATCCGTTCCCCAATCAAATTCGAGAATAATTAAAGAAAGACCCTGGCTGGTAATGGAACTTACTTTTTTTACATTCTCCACCGAGGAAACAGTCTCTTCAAGTGGACGCGTTACCGTAGTCTCAATGTCATACGGATTGACGCCGGTGTATTGCGTTAGAACTGCGATTATTGGAAATGTTAAATCGGGAAAAAGATCGATTCTTAATTTGGCTAATGAAAATATACCAAATCCAATCACCAGTAAATAGATCATGAAAAAACTTATGCCACGTTTTATCGCAAGAGTTGTAATCTTCATTTTATATTTACTCCTTCGTTCATTACTTTCACTTTTGCGCTGTCTTTTAAGCTTTGCTGTCCCACAATAATGAGATTTTCATCTTGTTCAATACCGGATGAAACAACAGCAACAACACCATTGGTGTAACTTATTTTTATGTCCCGCAAATAAGCGATACCATTATTTTCAACAAATACGTGCGAATAAACAACTGCCATGTCCATACCATTGATTCTTTTTAATTCCGTATTTTCAATAACGGCATGTTTCGGAACAGTCAATACGTTCTCCATCGTATTAACACAAATTTGTACTTCAGCAAACATACCCGGTTTTAGTCTTTTGTCTTCATTATTTACTAAAATTTCAATTTTTCCCATTCGTGTTATCGGATCCAAAACTGGACTTATCTTGTTAATTTCCCCTGTAAATGTTTCATTTGGATAACTCAACACATGAAGGTTTGCACACTGCCCAACATTTAATTGACCAAAGTCCTGTTCAGGTGCATTTACTTCAACTTTCACTTTATTCATTTGTACGACAGTCACCAATGGAAACGGTCCCGCAGCCATATCACCCTGCTCATAATACCTGTTACCAATCACACCGGATATAGGCGCAGTTACATTGGCATCGGATAATTGGCTTTCAGCCTGTACCTGTGCAGCAACTGCCTGTTCCACCAGCGCCTGGGTTGCTTCGTATTGTGTTTTCACACCATCAAATTGCTGCTGACTCATGGCATTTTCTTTTATGAGCCGTTGAGCGCGTTGATACTCTGATTTTAGATTAACAAGCTGAGCTTTAGCACTAACAGCTGCTGCCTTTGCCTGAATTACAGCTTGTTCGATTTTTGTGGCTTCAATTTTAGCAATAATCTCACCTTTACGTACAAAATCGCCCTCATCTTTTTCAAAGCTCAAAATGCGATCAGGAATTTTTGAAAACACTTTTACTTCCTGTTCCGCTTTTACATCGCCAGTATATTGGACTTCTTGTGTAACCGTTTTTCTGCCAACTATTACTGTTTCAATAGGAATTTTAATTGCTTCGTCTTCATTTGTATCAGCTTTCTTACTACAGTTAGAGAGCAGAAAAAAGTTTAAGCTAATGATAACTAATAATAAAATTTTCTTTTGCATGAGTGAACTCCTTCCGTTCTAAAAATCACAAATCTCAAAAAACATCCCGCCTTTGTGGGATCAAACTATTTTCAAAATAAAAATTAAATTCAAAACATAAAAAGATTTGCCATGTTAATGATTATTGAAATTTGGGATTTGTTTGTAATTTGATATTTGCTTTTTGGAATTTTTTTAATTTTTTACTTTATACTTATGAAATTATATTTTGCTATAATATTGTTATTAGAATGTTAGTCACCCAAAACTCCTTTCAACATTCCCACCACTTTGCGCAATTGGTATCGTGAAATTTGATATTCGTAAATCGAATTTATATAATTCAATTTAGCTTGCGTTAAAGCCAGTTGAGAGCCCATAACATCCAATTGTGTGTTAACGCCCTCTTCGTACATCATGGTCGCCAACCGTAACGCTTCTTTTGCCAGATCAACAGTTTGAACGGCAGAAAAATATTTTTCTTTAGCTTCTTTGAATTTATTGTATGCAACTTCTGTTTCAGCCGCAATACCATCAAAGGCTTGTTTTTCAGTATCGAGAATAATTTTATAATCCAATCTTGATTTCTGATATAACGCGGTTGATTGAAATCCGTGAAACAAAGGAATCTGCAAACTCAATGCTGAAGTAAATCCCTTACTCGCTTCAGCATGTCTGAATTTGTAATCATTTTTCATTAGCATAAATGAATAATCAGTTTGAAAGAATAGTTTAGGCATAAAATTGCTTTTAGCGAGTTTGATACCTTTTTTTGTAATATATTTCTGATCTGCCAAAGCTTTTATTAATGGACGATGTTCATAAGCTAATTTTTGCAGTTCATCCAAAGCCATATTACCGAAATCATCTTCAACATATTTAAACTCACCATCAACTTCTATCTTGGTGTCTCGTTTTAGCCCGAGAACTGTCTTCAACATTGTTTGGGCTGATTGATGATTGTTTTTCGCGGTAATATATTCCGGTTTTAAATTAGCTAACTCAACCTGGGCGCGCATTTTATCAAAACCGGAAGCAGAGCCCACGTTATATTTTTTAGTCACGTTGTCAAGGTTAGCCCTGGTTTGAGCCAATGCTTCTTCCTGTACTTTAACCAGTTCTTTGGATAACAAACAAGCGTAAAAAACATTTGTTGTGTTGTAAATTAAACTTTGTTTTGTTTCCTCTAAATTTTGTTCAGCAGCTCTTTTAGCAGAATTTGCAATTTGAATTCCAGCGATTCCAGCGCCGCCTAAAAACACCGGTTGACTAACTGTTGCTCCATAAAAAAGGGTATTGCGCATCCCAAAAGACATGGTAACATAGTCAGGCATTAAAGCCAATTCAGGCATGTATGGCTCTAATGGTTTAAGCATTGGTTTTAAAAAGTTTGGGATTGTCTGTTGTTGAATATCCCAGGCATGTTGAAAATTAACAGAGCCATTCAACCTCGGCAAAATATTAGACCAGGCTTCAAGCCTGCCTGCTTTGGCTTTCCGCACTTCTTTTTCTGCCATTTTAATTTCGGGATTATTTTTCAGAGCATAGTTTACACTTTTCTCTAAAGTAAGTGTTAAATTGTCCTGAGTAAATCCGGCTAATGAAGGAATTATTATCGTGATAATTAATACCCATAAATATTTTCTATTATACATTCTTACCTCCAGAGTTCTCGCATTATATTATTAAAATATTTTTGTATGCGCTCAATAAATAATGGTAAAATTGCGCTGTCATTCCTGACGAAGCGAAGTGTAGTTCAGGAATCTCCTGGGTATAAAGGAGATTCCTGTACCGCGGGCACTTCCTTCGGTCGCATTTGCAGGAATGACATATTTTATTCGAAGTCAATTTACCATTAAATATTGAGAGGATACATATTTTCTTTCAATGACTTTATTTCCTGATTACAATATCTCTATGTTTCCCTATCACCCAATTACCTTATTTCCCACTCCCCTTGTCACCCACTCTCCCAATCACTCCAACACCCCAACAATCATTCAATCTAAAACTATCGCCTGCTTACTCATTCAGCCCCTTAAAAAGCAACTCAATGATTTCTTCTGCTAACTCATCGGTCAGTATTTTCTTCTTTTCTCTCAATTGCTTTCCAATGAAATGCCCCAAAACCGCAGCAATGATTTCCGCTGCTAATTGTGGATTTGCGCCAGCGCCAAATTCACTGGAATCAACACCCTCTTGAATTAAATCAACAAGTAATTGACGATGTATATTCGCCTGCTTTTGGAATTCGTTTAAAAATGGAAGATTTTCTGATGTCATAAAAACCATTAAAAAAAACTTTGAAAAATCAGGGTGCTCAAAACTGATAAAAAATCTATTTTGGATGATTTTCACCAGTCGTTCTTTAACCGGAATATTTATGCTTGCTATTTGTTTTGCTTGAGCAGAGCCATATTGTAACCCAACTTTGACGAGGTCTTTAAAAACACCTTCTTTACTGCCGAAATAATAATAGATCGTTGGTTTGGATACTTTCGATTTTTCAGAAATCTCCCGCATGGAAACACCATTGTACCCTTTTTCTGCAAAGAGCTTGGCTGCAACCCGGAAGATATTTATTTTGGTTTCGTTTTCACCGACTAATATTTTGTGAATATCTGGCATCTTTTTCCCCTGCTGACCGGTAAATATATTGTTTTGAAAAAATTTTGTAACTACTCAGCGAAGCATTACCTCAAGCTGACAAGTGACAGAAGAGGGAGACAAGGAGATGGGGTGAGAGGGAGAAGAAATCCTTAAGTTTTTTTTGATGTTTTTCTGCCTTTTTTAATATTGCGTTGATGGGAAATCTTTTCCCATCTAAATTACTCGTTAAAGGAATTGCACAAACAGTAGGAGCATATTTATTTGTTAAATCATTACTAATAATTATGCATGGTCTAATTCCTTTTTGTTCACTTCCCCTGGTCGGATTAAGATCAACTAACCAAATATCACATCTTTTTACTCCCACCATCGTTCTTCCTTTTCACCTTTGAATATTTCATCAAGACTATCATTACCACATAATCCTTCTTCTGCTAAATCAACTTCTGTTTTTTTTTCATGTTCAGTCATCGTTAAATACGCATGTTCAAGCTCAGCAAGTTGAGAAGATCGTTCTTCCTCTTTTGACAAGATATGAATAATAAAACGTTTACCGATATTTTTGGGTAAAGGTTGCTCCAATTCCAAATGTCGTTCATCAATTGCTATTGCTTCAACATTTTCCATTTTATTTCTCCTCAATGTTAACATTTAAACAAATATATCATTTTAAAATCTAAAAATCAACCTTTTAATTCCCTTCAGTTATTCTTGTTTATAGACCTTTTTCTGAGCACATCAGCCTCAAATCAATATATTGTGGCTCCTTGATGTGATTTTGACCTTTTCGGACAGCCTGTTTAGTGCGCTGGGCTAAAATGCGTAATTGAATGTATCTTTGAAAAAAAGGATCGGTAAATTCAAATCCGCTAGGTAATTTTTCAACTATCCCTAATTCTATCAGTCCTGACACAGCTCGCTGAGTGCTTGATATTGCTGACAACCCAAAAATGGCGGCAAATTTTTCAGTAAAAATGTTCTTATTTTCCACGACTTTTTATTTTCATTTTTTATCATAACAATAAAACAAAAAAATGAATTGACTTTTACATTAAAAGAAGCTAAATTATAACGAAAAAATAAATAAAAAAATTACTTTCACTAATAAGTAAAAATGGCCATACTTAAAAATATGAGAAAGGTGTATGCATGGAAAATGTTATTTTAAATGAATTTGATGCCAAGGTTGAACATATTGATGGTGATAAAAAAATTTCAACCGCGCGCCTTACAAAGAATGAAGCTGCCATCCGTTTAGTACAAAAATGGATGAAAGATCAATCCGGTTATGACGAAAAAATGTGGAAAAATTTAAAAAATACCATTGCAGAAAACCGGCTTTCGGAAAGGAAAAAATTTAGTGATTAGTTCAGTAATGTTAGATTCTGGGCCATTGGGGAGAATTGCATATCCACGACCGAATCCAGCTATCGCATCCTGGTTCATGAATTTATTAGAGGCTAACGTAACTGTCATTATTCCGGAAATTTCCGATTACGAAGTTAGGCGTAGTCTTTTACTCGAAGGGCTTTCAAAATCCATATCACGGCTTGATCAACTTAAAGAAACTTTGACCTATCTACCTCTGTCAACAAACATAATGTTAAAAGCTGCCGAACTCTGGGCTCAAGCTCGAAGACAAGGAAGACCAACAGCTGATTTACAGGCATTAGACGGAGATGTAATTCTTGCAGCTCAAGCATTACAGGTTAATGCCATTGTAGCGACAGAGAATGTAGGTCATCTTTCACTATTTGTAAAAGCAATGAATTGGGAACAAATTTCTTTAGATAATTAGTTAATCAAAGAATCACCTATTACCGGTTACATCCTTCTCATACCGATGAACATCAGAAATCAATCCTTCCCCAACAACTACTTCATTTTTCAAACAATAATAATCCCACACAGCGCCAAATGGTTTGGTTTTCATTTCTTCCAGCAGAGCCAGCCTTGCAAAATAATCTCCTTTTTCCTCGGCTTGTTTTAACTTATCATTCGGTTGTAAAAGCGCCAGTAAAAATGCTTTTAAAGTTGCCCGCGTACCCAAAACCCAGGCGCCGATTCTATTCAAACTTGCATCAAAAAAATCGAGTGCGATGTGCACTTTTTTTAAAGCATTCGCACGCACAATTTCCTCAGCCACCGCTTTATTTTCGTCATTTAAAATCACCGTATGGTCACTGTCCCAGCGGACGCCGCGGCTGACATGCAAAAGTAATTCATCAACAAATTGTAGTGTTGAAGATATTTTATCTGCAATTGACTCAGTGGGATGAAAATGACCTAAATCATAACAGGGGATTTTTTTATTGGTTATGGCATAACCAAGGTAAAATTCATGCGAACCAACCACAAAAGCTTCGCTGCCAATACCGAACAGTTTGCTCTCGATAGCATCCTTCATTGTATGGGGAAAAAAGATAGTACTAAAAATCTCGTCCAATGAGGATTTTAAAAGCTCCCGGTGAGTCCATCGATCAACCGGAATATCTTTCATTCCATCAGGAATCCATAGGTTGTGAATACAATCGCTGCCCAATTCTTTTCCCATAAATGAGGCAATACCACGGCACTGGATCACATGTTCAATCCAGAATTTTCGGATTGATGCATCTTTGCTGCTCAGCGTAAACCCGTCAGCAGCTTTGGGATGAGAAAAACAGGTGGCATTAAAATCAAGTTTTATGCCGATATCTTTTGCCCAGTCGATCCAGCCTTTAAAATGTTCTTCACTAATTTCATTTCGATCAACTTGCTTTCCGCCGAACTCACCATAAATAGCATGCAAATTAAACCGGTGATTTCCCGGGATCAGGGAGAACGCTTTTTCTGCATCCTTCCTTAGTTCATCCACAGTTCTAGCTTTGCCCGGATAATTACCGGTAACCTGAATACCGCCGCCTCCAAGTTCAGCTTCCGGAGTTTCAAATCCGCCGACATCGTCTCCTTGCCAGCAGTGCAAAGAAATGGAAATTTCACTGAGCGCATCCATCGCCTTTTGAGTATCAACGCCAATTTCGGCATATTTTTCTTTCGCCAAATTGTATGTTTTTTCAATTGTTGTATCTGTGGTCATGTTCGGCTCCTCGCTAATAAATGATTTGTATTCATAATTTTGTCTCTCAAAACTTTTTCCCACACAGGATTAAAAACACACACGGAAAAACAATCAGTGGAGGTTTTTGATCTGTGGGAAATATTTTACCATCTATTATAATGAATCCGAGCTTCATTAAAACGATTTACAGGCGGCTTCTCTTCTTTAGGGTATCCAATTGAAATTAATGAAAGCGGCACTATATCACCCGGGATTTTTAAAAGTTCTTTTATACCATTAATTCTCACCTGTCGTGGATAAATTCCCAACCAGACAGCACCCAATCCTTTGGCATGAGCAGCCAATAAAATATTTTGCGTTGCGGCTGAACAATCCTGAATCCCGTAACCATCAGCATTTTCAAGGTTTTTATCAATACAGACCAAAATAGCAGTCGATGCTTGTCTTAGCATTCTTGAATAGGGGTGAAACTCTGGAATTTTGTCCATTAATTGGTGATCGTTAATCACTATAAAATGCCACGGCTGACAATTATTTGCAGACGGCGCTGCCATACCTGCTTTGAGCAAATCGTTTACATCGTCTTCAGAAACCGGTTGTTCCGTGTATTTCCGAATGCTTCTGCGGGTGAGGATTGTTTCCATAAGGTTCATTAGTGATCCTTCTTTAATATTATGAAAATTATTATTTAGCGAAGCTTCGCACCACGACCACTTTTTTTTAATCGCATCAAAACGACAAGTACATTGAGTATCAATTTCCAACTGATATAAGAACCCAACGGATTTTATCAGTTGGGTTCTTTAATCCGTTGGAAAACTTACTCTGTTTGTAAAAAATTTCACAATTCAAAATACATTATAATATATTTTTACAAAAAGAGCAAGTTGTTTTTTAAAGGTTGATAAAATTTTCAATTTCACTTGACTTTTCAACCTTTTTTTTATAAGTTAAAATATAACTAATTACCCCTTAACTTAAGCCAAGGAGGATAAAGTTATGAGAGCGAAAATATTTTTTCTTCTGTTTATTTGTATTTTAGTAGTTTCATTAATCCAATGTGAAAAAGAGGAACTGACTGTCACAACATCTTCTCCGGAAGCGCTGCAATTTTATAATGAAGGTGTGGAACTGGCTGACAAGTTTTTAAAAAACGAAGCGATTGAGAAATTCAAGGCAGCAATTGAGTTGGACACGACTTTTGCGATGGCTTATTATTACCTTTCACGCACCTACGAAAGCGCTGGTAATTTATCCATGGCGAAAACCGGTATTCAAAAAGCAAAATCCTACAGTGGTACAACCACGCCTCTTGAATGGGTTTATATCAATGCCTGGGAAAAAATATTAGACAACGATTTTTCCGGCGCCATTGAAATTTACCAGACAAAGATTAAGGATTACACGGATGACAAACACATTCTTTTTGTAATGGGCAAAACCCACCGGCTGATGAAAAATTTTCCGGAATCAATTGACATTCTGAACAGGCTAATAAAAAAAGACCCGGCGTATGCACCGGCTTACAATCAATTGGGATACACTTACCGCGACATGGGCGATTTTGACAAAGCGGTAGAATTTCTCCAAAAATATGCTGAATTAGAACCTGATGAACCAAATCCGTTTGACAGCCTGGGAGACTTGTATCGCTCTAAAGGAGATTATAAAAAGGCAATAGAAAATTATAAAAAAGCGCTCGATGTAAAACCTGACTTTTATACTTCCTGCCGCAATTTAGGGCTTTCATATATCGATATTGGCGAATACGATTTGGCGATTTCGACTTACAAAAGTTTTCTTAAAATTGTAACAGAGCGAGAGTTGAAAAGAGATGTTTATTCCGATTTAGTCCAGATCAACCTGGCACTTGGCAAATATAATGAAGCATTAAAATATGCCAACCTGGCAATTCAGCATTCTTCCAGTAGTTTCAGAAGATCTTATGGGATTGCTACAAAGGGATATATTTATTACCTGAAAAATAATTTAAACGCTGCATTAAGAAATTTGAACGTTTCTTTGACAGTACTTCCTGATGCTATTTGGGCGCACGAATGGAAAGGGCTGGTTTTTCTTAGACAGGCAAAATATGACCAAACATTGGCTGAAGCGGCAAATATGAAAACCATAATTGAACAATATGGTCAGACGGCTTACTTGAGTAATTATAATGCACTGTTGGGAAAGGTGGCTATGGCGCAGGAGCTTTACGATGAAGCGATTTTGTATTTTAAAGATGCCATGAAATATGATGCATCTTCAAATTTCTATCCCATGGCGTGCGCCTACTTTCGCAAAGGAGATTACGATAACGCGGTTAACAATCTCCGTCATATTTTTGAGTTCAATCCTAATCATGCACTGGCGCATTTCATGTTAGCAAAAACTTATGAACAACAAAATAAAAAAGATTTAGCCACTAAGGAATATCAAAAATTTCTTCAAATCTGGGGAGATGCGGATAAAGACATTTCGGAGGTTCAGAGAGCAAAATATGCGTGTGCGATTCAGTAGGCTCTGATTTATTATTTCTTTACCCAAAGATGAAAAAAAATTAAATGTTCAATAGACCAGGCAGGAGTATTGGCGTGTTGGATCGTCCGCCGGTTGGCGGAGATGCGACTTGTCGCATTAATGGAGTTTGGTTCCAACCATCCATTACTCCAATAATCCAACACTCCTTTCAATTCATTTTTTGGTTCAGGCTTATCCAGGTTGGATGATAACGAATATTCCAGCCACTTTCTTCGCTGTACCAGGCAAAGTAATACCAGGAAACAAGCAACCGGCATCAAGTAACAACTCACCAATCACTACTCACTAATATTGACACCACTTATGATACTCATCAAGCATTGCCATGTAATTGTCATAATTACTTCCCACTGCCACAGAATGACTGGTTCCCAGAATAAACCTGCCACCGGGTTTGGCACAATTCATAGCCCGTTGCACATCATCCCGAACCTGCTCCGGGGTTCCACTGATGAGATGCTCCAGCGAGACGCCGCCCCACAATGTAATTTTATCTCCGTAGCTTTTTTTTAATTTACAAATATCCATCCCGGCTGTGGCTTGAATCGATTGGTAGGCATCGTAACCGATTCTTATGAAAAAATCCAGCAGCGAAGAAATATTTCCGCAGCAGTGTTTCAGCACTTTCAAGCCATACTTCTCTTTGAGATTTTTCACGCGCGTTTTATTCGCTTTTAGGAAAAATTCTTCAAACATTTTTGGACTGATGAAAGAACCTCCTTTATATCCAAAATCTGCTCCCCATAGCACGCCATCGGCATCCGGGTGAATGAAAGTTTCGTCGCTCAAGTTTTGCTGCTTAACCATGAGCTGGGTAGCAACTTTGACGACTTCCGGATTTTGCACAAGCTCCATCAAACCTCTTTCCATTCCGCCTAACATTACAATGCCGATTTCGCCGCCATCCGGGCAACAAATAAATTTTTCATTTTTAAATCGCTGAATGACAGTATCAACGATCTGCCACGAGCGTTTGTCCGGTTCGCGTGCTTCCGGTTCTTGTTCAAATTCTTCCCGTGTAAAAGCCTTCTCTTCCATCACCGGATCAATGACACAGGTAATATCCGCCGTAATAGGAGAATATTTGAAAATCCTGCCATACTTATCTTCCCAGGTATTGTCATTGATTTTTTTAGGAGGTGTTTCATCGGTTTCAAGCGGAATTTCCCAGGTAGCCATTGGAAAGGTAACAATGTCCAGTTCCAGTTTTTCATGAAGCTCAATGTGATCTTTTAACCAGCTCTCTGCAACTTCATTGTGCCTGCCTTCCCAAAATGCGATTTGCGATTTTGCCTTAGCTCTGAAGTATGTTTCATGACCAATGATTTTTTCTGTTGTGTCAAAGTCAACAGTAAATTCAGCAAGCGGTACCCGGTCGGGAATTTTTCCGTTCAGCGTTGTTAGTACTCTTCCTTTTGATGTCATTTTTTTCTTCTAATTTTTATGTTCGGTTTGTCAATATAATTAAAACTACAATGAATTTCAAGTAAAAGAAAATAGAAAATGATATTTGGATCGAAGAAGATCTTTAGGCAAAAAATTTCTTCTTGACATTTCGGTTAAAAATTGCAATATTAATAAGAAATTAAATCTACATTTATTATGAGGTAGAAAATGGAAACTACAATAACTAAAGAAAATTTGTTAAAAGACGCTAAACTTCTTAACCCAGTTGAACGATTGCAATTAATTGAATCTCTATTAGAGAGTTTGGATAAACCAGATCATCAAATTGAACAATTGTGGATTAACGAAGCTGACGCAAGACATGAAGCTTATAAGAGGGGAGAACTAAAATCAACCGATTGGGAAGATATCAAAAAAAGGTACAAATAAATGAAAATTCGCTATATTTATCCTTCCGAATTTGAGTTAGATGAAGCTGTCGAATATTATGAATATCAATTACCTGGATTGGGTAAGAAATTTTACTATGAAGTAGAGAGAGCAATTGAGAGAATAATTCTTTCCCCGAAGCCTGGACTAAAGTAGGAACTCAAACAAGGAGGTGTTTGCTAAAAAGATTCCCTTATGGAATCTCATATTCAATTGATGATAACAATGATATTTTAATCCTGGCAATCGCAAATATGCATAGAAATCCAACCTATTATAAAAGTAGAATTATCTAAAATTACTGGTTTTGTGTTTTTGCTTTATCCCGCGTTCTATTCTGCTAAAAATAAAGAATATCAACCAACGATAAAACAAATATTAACTCTTGAGGAAAAATCATGAGCACTAAATCGAAAAAAACAAAAGAAGAAATCACCCGCAGAGATTTTATCAAAACTTCAGCAAAAGTAGGAGGCGCAGCGATGTTAGCCGGGAATGGAATAGGGTATGTTTGGGGCTCAGATAAAATCCGCGTGGGACTAATCGGCTGTGGTGGGCGCGGTACAGGAGCCGGAATAATCGATTGCGCCGAGTCTTCAAAGGGAATTGAATTAGTGGCAATGGGTGATATTTTTCAGGATCATATTGATGAAGCGCCGGAACAGATCAAACAGAATCTGGAAAAAAGAGGGCTATCTTTCAAAAATATTTACAAAGTAACTCCTGAAACCACGTTTGTGGGATTTGATGCTTACAAAAAAGTTCTGGACTGTGATGTGGATATGGTCATATTAACAACACCGCCGAACTTTCGACCGGAACATATTCGTGCGGCAGTGGAAGCAGGCAAGCATATTTTTATGGAAAAACCGATTGCTGTGGATCCTGTGAGTGTACGGTCAGTCATAAAAAGTTCTGAAAAGGCTAAAGAGAAAGGGCTGACAATGGTTGCAGGTACGCAGTTACGACGGCTTGAATCTTACGCTGAAACGATCAAACGAATTCATGACGGTGCTATTGGGGAAATTGTTGGCGGTCAGGTTGTACGTTGCAGCGGTGGGATGAGAAACTGGCGGGAAAATGAAAGATTAAGGTCATCGGTTCGCACCGATATGGAATATCACATTCGCCGCTGGTTATTTTGGACGTGGCTATCCGGTGATTTTATTGTGGAAATGCATGTGCATAACCTGGATATAATGAACTGGATTTTAGGTTCACATCCGGTGCAATGTATGGGAATGGGTGGCAGACAGGCTCGAACAGGTTTGGAGTATGGAAATGTGTACGATCATTTTTCAGTGGAGTATCTGTATCCCAACGATGTCCGCATTGAATATATGGGCGCGCAAATTGATGGTTTCACTTATCGAAACGACCAGAGAGTATCCGGTACAAAGGGATCGGCTTATGTGCATGCTGGTGACGGAATCATCAAAGGTGAAAATCCGTATCAGTACGAAGGGAATCCGCCCAAGCCAACAGTGGTCGAATACGCCGATATGATCGAATCCATTCGCCTGGGAAAAGCCATCAACGAAGGACGACAAATTGCCGAAAGCACAATGACCGCAATTATAGGACGGATGAGCGCTTATACCGGCAGAGCATTGAAATGGGATTGGGCAATGAAAGCCTCAAAATTGGATTTGAGCCCTGAAAAAATGGAGTTTGGAGACCTGCCAGAAAGACCAGTGGCAATACCGGGAATTTTGGATTTGATATGATCCTTTTGTCAACTTGAGATTTTTTTGACAGGATTGCAGGATTTTGCAGGATGAACAGGATAATTCTGTTTGTATTGATAACAAAATGGTTTTCAGAATAATTATAAAAGCAAATTAAAAGATGATAGGAAAATCACAATGAAATTTTATAAAACAATTATTTTGATCTTATTCTTAGGGATTATGTTGGCTTCAATTAGAAATATTTCAGCACAAATTGAAAATGAATTTATCCCCCTGTTTAATGGTAAAAACCTGGACGGTTGGGTAAACGTAAATTGCGCACCGGAAACATGGACAGTCAATGAAGGAATGATTCTTTGTAGTGGAAAACCGACCGGCGTACTGCGAACAGAAAAACAATATGAAAATTTCATTCTTGAAATGGAATGGCGCCACAAAACAGAAAAGGGTAATGCCGGTTTATTTATACATTCGGAACCATTGCCAGTTACCGGAAAACCATTCACCAGGTCTCACGAAATCCAAATCCTTGATGGACGCAATACGGATAATTATACCAGTCATGGAGATATTTTTTCCATCCAGGGTGCCTTCATGATCCCGTCTCCGCTGCATCCAAATAAATCGATGCGTTCACTGCCCCAGGAACGACGTTGCAATCCCGCAGGTCAGTGGAACAAATATCGTGTAAAAAGCCAGGATGGAATGGTTACGTTAGCAGTGAATGGCAAAGTTGTTACAAAAGCCTATCACCTGAATCCCCGAAAAGGCTACATCTGCCTGGAGTCCGAAGGAAGTGAAATTCATTTTCGAAATATTCTTATCAAAGAACTGCCAGGAACAAATCCGCCACCGGATGTTGTAGCAAAAAAAGCCGATGGATTTCGCCCACTTTACAATGGACTGGATTTGCGCGGCTGGAAACAGGTTCCGGGAAATGAAGGTCATTGGCAAGTCAAAGACTGGATTCTTGGGTACGATGGAAAAAGCGAAGCCAAAGGCGAAGACAAACATTTATGGACCGAAGAAGAATTCAGCAACTTTACGTTAATCGTAGACTGGCGGTTACCAAGGGAGCCCGTAGCCGAAGCAGTGCCTATCATTTTACCCGATGGCAGCCAGGCAATTGATTCATCTGGTCAGGGAATTACCGTACCGGTTCTTGATGCGGGCGACAGTGGCATATATTTGCGGGGAACATCAAAATGCCAACTCAATATTTGGAACTGGCCGGTTGGTTCCGGGGAGGTTTGGGGATATCGTACGGATAAAAGTATGCCGCCTGAAGTCCGTCGTGCTGCAACACCGATACTGAACGCAGATAATCCAGTGGGGAAATGGAATCGATTTGAAATTACCGCAATCGATGAGAAGATCACAGTTGTTTTAAATGGTAAAACAGTCATAAAAGAAGCGTTACTTCCGGGAGTACCCGAAAAAGGCAGAATCGCGCTGCAGCATCACGGTGATCCGATTCAATTTGCCAACATTTATATCAAAGAGCTTGATTGAGAAGGCCGTTTTGTTTGAACACTAAAAAGTTTTAAACAGGCACTTTTCGCTTGACATTTTAATTAAAAATTGTTTTATTAATTATAAATATTACGTGAGTTTTAAGCGGTTATGTCTAGTAAAAAATTTTCCAATATTGGAAAAAATATAGGAATGATTAATGAGGTAATAGTAGAACATGGAATTTACTGATGAATTGATAGGTCAGTTAAAGACCTGTCCTAAAGAGATCGTTCAGTCCCCTGGAAAGCCAAGGTTAGATCGCGGTTATTACCGAATAGGGTTTGAATTACAAAGTGTTGATCAGGAGTTTTTCTTTATTGCCTTCGGACGCTATAATTTGATGTTTCCTGAAAATTTTTCAATCGGATTGGTATATAGCCCCAGACATGAAAAAGGAAGTTATGAAATTTTGCGCTGCAACGGTCCACATGGTGAGCATGAAATGTTTCCCCACCATGTTCATTTTCATATTCATGAAATTACCACTGCTGCAATGGAAAACGGTTTAAAGGAAGACAGAAATATCGAAATAACCGACAAATACACCAATTTTGATGATGCATTACGTTTTTTTTGTGAAACACATTAATTTAAAATCAGAGGACATTAACCGGTTTTTTCCAGGCAAAGATTTGCAGGCTGAATTAAAATTTGGGAATTAATTCTATGAATCAAAAAATAATAGATAAATTAAAAACACAATTTAACGGTCGTCTGCGAATAGCTGAAAAACGACCTGGAATCTGGCAACTTTATATTCCCTTTTTCCACGAAGACGGTGATATGATTGAAATCTTTTTAAAGCAGGAAGGGAATAAATGGAAGATTTCCGACTATGCCATGGCAATAATGCGGCTTTCTTATAGTTATGACATCGACACCGAAAACAAAGAAAAAATATTCCAGAAAATCATTGCTGAAAATGGTTTAAAAGAGGAAGATGGTAATATTTTTGTTTATGCCCATGACGACAATCTTTATCCAACCCTGCTGCAATTTGTGCATGGCATTAGCAAATTAACTTCAATGCGCTATTTCAGACGTGAGGTAATTGAGAGTTTGTTTTATGAACAATTGGACGAATATATTTATGCTGAATTACAGGAATATAAGCCACAGAAAAATGTGATACCCATTAAAGAACGCGATGATCTGGAAGTGGATTTCCAATTCAATCCAAATGGTTATCCCGTTTTTTTGTTTGGCGTGAAGGATGTTGCCAAGGCGCGGCTTGCGGCAATTTGCTGTCTGGAATATCAGAAGCAAATACCCAAATTCCGCAGTTATATCGTTCATGATGATTTTACTAAAATACCGAAGAAAGACATTACCAGGTTAACCAGCGCTTGTGATAAGCAATTTGTATCACTGGAAGACTTTCAGGAAAACGCCGTTAAATCGCTTGAACGCGAAAGATGACCATAACTAAATAAACGGTGATATGAAAATTTGTGACATTAGTCAATTTATGGAATAGGATTTCAAATGAATCAAGATATTTTGACTTTAATACAAAAATCAGCAGATAAACGAATCCTTGCCATTATAACAGCTTATATTCCGTATAAAAATAAATGGACTGATAATTTCCGTAGGAGAATTTAAAGATGAAATGTATTTATTGCCAAGCCGATATGCAAAAAAGAACAGCTCCCTATCATATTGATAGAAAAGGTTATCATTTATTTTTTAAAAAAGTTCCAGCGTGGGTATGTTCACAATGTGGGGAACCATATTTTGAAGAAATTGAAGTAGAAGAAATTCAATCCACAATTAAGGAAATTGATAAGCATGTTGAAAAGTTTTTAGTAGCTGCATAAATTTATTATGTATGATGAGTTAAATCATTTTTTTTATGTAGTCAATAATCGATTAGCTTCGCGATAGCTTGATTAACATTTTTTTCAAAATCATAAAACTGATTAAACGATTTTATTGAAAAGTTATTTATCCAGAATAATAGTCCAAGGCAGGGTGATTTCTTTTTTACAACAACTTAATAAAAATAAATCAATTGAATTTTTCAGTTTTTCTTCTTACCTTTCAAAAATCATTAGAATAAATATGTACTTTACTCTACCTCATCATCTTGAACTCAACCAACACTCAAAACATCCTTTCTCCCCAATCACAACAAACCGGCAGGGTGCGCTTTCTCTGGTTTGTCAGAATAAACACACTTTCCTACAGCTGCCTTGCGGATAGCATATTCATTCTATATGCCATCAAACTTGGCGCCGGGGATTTTCTGATTGGTTTGATGTCCTCATTCATTTATTTAACCATGCCGCTGATGATTTTTGGCAAACGAATGATTCAAAAAGTTGGCGCTGCCCATACCTATGGCACAAGCTGGTTTTTTAGAAATATCTCTGCTGCTTTGATGATCCTGGCGCCAGTTGCTATTAAGCAAATTAATCAGACAACAGGCTTGATTATTTTGGTTGTCGGTTCATTTGGTTTTTTTGGTTTTCGCAGTATCGGTTTCACAGCTAATACGCCGCTGATCGGAGAAATTACGGACAAAAGCAACCGGGGGAATTATCTTTCAAAAATATGGCTGCAATTTACAATATTCAATTTAATTACGCTAATCGTATTAATGTTTGTTTTAAAGCAGTCTGAGAGTACAGCTGCCTTTCAATTCATCATTTTTGCCGGCGTAATTTTTGGAATTTTGGGAGCCTTGCTGGTTTATCGCATCCCCGAGTCGATTAACCCAAAAATCTCCGCCGGCAAGTCCATTACTCAATCACTCGCTTACACCTGGAAAAATAAACGAAGCCGGAAGCTGCTATTTTCCTGGTCTGCTGCTACCAGTGCAAACATGTTGATTATTCCATTTTCCATGGTGGCTTTGAAGAATGGATATCACGTGTCAGATTTTAATGCGCTGTTTTTCGCTTTATTCCACCTTCTCGGGGGAATTGCTGCATCATCATTTAACACCATAATATTTGATCGCGTTGGGCCCAGGCCAATGCTTATTATTTACAGCCTTGGATTAATGAGCAGCGCTGTGCTTTGGATTGCTGCGCCGCAGGAATTAATTCTTTTTTATCATGCGATAATTTTTTTGATAAACGGTATGGCGCTGGCAGGAACAAACACAGCGCTATCACATTATTTTTTAATCGCAATACCTGAAAAAGAGAGGGTGGGAACAAATATATTTTTGCTGATAATTTCCGGGGCAACAGCCGGGATAGCCGGAACTATTTTAGGCGGCGGGCTATTAAAATTATTGAGAATCTTTGATCTAAATAATCTCTTAATATACCGGACATTTTTTGTTATTATTTTACTCGTTTTAATTCCATTATTTTTCATCACAAAAAAAATCGAACGGATTGAAGACTGGCATGTAAAAGATGTCTTGAAAATTTTGATTTCATTTAGTGATTTGCGTGCTTTGTTCACATTGAATAAGCTTGAAAAAAATACTTAGCTTTTTGCTTTTAAAATTAGCGTAAATTGGCGAAATTAGCGGTTTTAATCTCTTTAGAATAGACTCATAAATTGAAAGGCAAAAATATGAAAACCATCATTGAACCGTTCAGAATTAAAATGGTCGAATCAATTAAAATGACCACAGCGGAACAACGAGAAAAAATTATTAAAAAAGCCGGCTACAATTTATTCATGATTCATGCTGAAGATATTATCATCGACCTGCTGACAGACAGCGGGACTTCAGCGATGAGCGACATTCAATGGGCAGGAATGATGCGCGGTGACGAATCTTATGCCGGCGCCAGGAGTTATGAACATTTCTATAACAAGGTTTACCAACTCACTAATTTCAAACATATTATCCCAACGCACCAGGGACGTGCTGCGGAAAGAATTCTTTTTGACATTTTAGCGCAATCGGGAAAATACATTCCATCAAATACCCACTTCGACACAACACGAGCCAACATCGAATATAACAAAGCCGAAGCTGTTGACTTGGTAATCGAAGAGGGCAAAGATCCGCAGTCTCTTCACCCGTTCAAAGGAAATATCGATTTGGAGAAACTGGAGAATTTTTTTAAGGAAAAAGGCAGGGAAAATATTCCTGTTTGTATGCTCACAATTACCAACAATTCCGGGGGCGGTCAACCGGTTTCAATGGAAAATATCAGGGGAGCAAAACAGGTTTGTGAAAAGTATGGTATCCCACTGTTCTTGGATGCCTGCCGTTTTGCTGAGAACTCATACTTCATTAAAATGCGAGAACAGGGCTATGAAAATAAGTCCTGCCGGGAGATCGCCAAAGAAATATTCTCCTATGCTGACGGCTGCACCATGAGCGCGAAGAAAGATGCGCTGGTTAACATCGGCGGTTATTTAGCTATGAACGACGATGAATTGGCGCTTCAATGCCGTAACGTGTTGATTGTAACAGAAGGATTTCCAACTTACGGTGGTTTAGCCGGCAGGGATTTGGAAGCCATCGCACAAGGATTGGATGAAATACTGGATGAGGATTATTTGCACTACAGAATTCGCACGGTTGAATACATGGGAGAAAGATTAGATAAAATGGGCGCGCCGTATTTAAAACCCCCGGGTGGACATGCTATTTATCTCGATGCCAAAGCATTCGCGCCCCATATCCCGGTTAATCAATTCCCGGGTCAGGCTATTGCGGTTGGACTATACCGGGCAGGCGGCATTCGATCATGCGAAATCGGCGGCATTATGTTTGGCAAAAATGATCCCGAAACTGGAGCCTACATTCCCCCAAACCTGGAATTAGTGCGGCTTGCTTTCCCTCGCCGCGTTTATACGCAGAGTCATTTCGATTACGTTTTGGAAGTGATTGAAGAAGTTTACAAAAACAGGGATTCATTAAAAGGATTTAAATTTACCTACCAGGCGCCTTTGTTGAGACATTTTACGGCGCAGTTTGAGGTTTGTCATTAGTCATTGGTTACTGATGTCATTGAGTTAAGGAATTAATCCCTGTGTCCGAAGGGTGCGTAAGGATTTTATGAGTATTAATTGAAAATAAAAGGCTTATGTACCCTTCGGGCACAGGCCTTAACATGGTGTCCACGAACTTGATTTTTCATTATTATTATTTGGCTAAAGCCCATGTCTTTTTTAAGCTTTAATCCCCCGACCTGAAGGTCGGGATTAGTCAATTGATATTATTGTAATTAGTTGTTATGGCTAACCCCCCTTCAGGGTGGGGACATAAAAACCAACGACGTTGTGGGGCTTCAGCCCATAGCCGTCAGTTTAAGCATATAACCCCTTTTAATTTAAACAAGTTATTAGTATTTGCATAGAAGTTGGTTCTTTTTGTTTTTTCTCCAATAAATGTTTTATTTTACTCATGTTATAGAAGTTAATCATAAATTGACTAATATTACCAACATCACAAAATAATATTTCTCGAAGTTCTGTTAATTTGACTCGGTGCATCGTTTTAAAAGCTTTATAAAAGCTCAAAGATTTTTTATGTTTTACAAAAATGAATTTCGCAACCGCCCAAATCATTCGCCAGGTCAACACGATACAAATTAGTTTTGCATAAATGTAACACTCTAATCGCTCCTGTTTAACTTTTTTTACTTTATCAATATGACACAAGGACTTCCAAATTTTGAACATTAATTCTATTTGCCAGCGTAAACGATAAAATGGATAGATTTTT
>JADHVV010000017.1 GCA_016783825.1 Candidatus Zhuqueibacterota bacterium
GAAAATTAGTGAAGCATCGAACATTAAATTTGAATATGATATAGATGATATAAATAATTTGCTGCCAAAAGAAAACGAGATTAATTGTTATCGAATTTTGCAAGAATTAATGAACAATATTCTTAAACACTCAAAAGCAAAAAAAACATGGATAAAAATTAGTCGTTTAAAAACAGTAATCAGTGTAAACGTGAGAGACAACGGTATCGGTTTTGATTATGAAAAAATTATAAATGAAAAACGTGGCTTTGGTTTATCTGGCGTCAGAGAACGAATTGAAATTTTAAAGGGAAAATTAAAGATAAAATCGGGGATGAACGAAGGGGCAAACTTTGTTATCGAAATACCGATTTATTCCTAACGCAGTGAAGGGCTGCAAACAAATTTTATTTTCCACGCAAAGACGCGAAGAACGCAAAGATCATCAATTTATTAATTTTTTTCTTTGCGAGCTTGGCGGCTTTGCGTGAGATTTTTTTTTAAATTTTGTTAAAAAAACAAAGTTTTTGGGAGTAACAGAATAAACCACAATTAACGGATAAGGATATATTAAATAAACGCTGTTCATTACGTATTTAAATGTGTTCAGATCTTTTCAGAGCAATCTAATGAATGAAACAAAAAAACAAATCAAAATACTAATTGCCGATGATCATCCACTTTTTTTGAAAGGGCTGCACGAGATAATTAGCGAAGAATCCGGCTGGCTTGTGGTTGCCCAGGCAAAAGATGGTGGGCAAGCATTAGAAATGATTATTGAACAATCCCCTGAAATCGCAATTCTTGATATCAACATGCCGCAAAAGGATGGTCTGGAAGTTGCAAAATATGTACAGGAAAATAACCTCCCAGTCTCAATTATAATTCTCACAATGTATGATGATGAACTTATTTTTAATCGAGCAGCATCCTTTGGCGTTAAAGGATTTATTCTAAAAGAAAGCGCGGTTGACGATATTGTGGATGGAATAGAAAACGTAATTGTCGGCAAAACCTTTGTTAGTTCAAGATTGACGAATCGCTTTTTGCAAGGAACAAAAAATAAAAAACTTTTACAAAATATTCACCGGTTTAAACTAACAAGAATGGAGCAAAAAGTTATCAAGTTAATTGCAGATAATTATACTACAAAAGCAATTGCAGAAGAATTATTCATCAGTCCTAAAACTGTCGAACACCACCGTTCCAATATCTGCAAAAAATTAAATTTGTCAGGGAAAAATGCTTTGCTGAGATTTGTTCTGGAAAATAAAGAATTACTGCAAAGGATTTTACCAGAAAAATGATTTTTCAAAGTATAAATTTATGTAAATTTATTATCTCATTCGTACAATAAATAGAAGGCAGAATTAGTGAAGACAAATCAGTCACATAAAAACAGTACTGATAAAGCCAATTACTGGATAAAAAATTTTTTATCAACCGGGGATAAAAGCTGTTTAGGCAAAATATTTGAACATCATAAACAGCAGCTATTTTTTCACTGTTTGAAAATAATCAAAGATCAGGAAGAAGCAAAGGACCAAACCAGTGAAACCTTTATCAAAGCATTTGAGAAAATCCATAAATTTGATCTGAACAAACCTTTTTATCCCTGGCTTGCTCAAATTGCCACCAATCTTTGTATTGATCTTATTCGAAGGAAAAAAATAGTACCGCTGGATCAAATAGACAACCAACCGGATTTAAAGGGTTCAGATGACCAGGTCGCTGATTTAGAAAATGCTGAATTGAACGATAAAATTAAGGGGGCGATAAAAAAACTTAAACGACAGCAAAAAAGATGTTTTTGCCTGTTCTATATCCATGAAAAATCTTATAAAGAGATAGTTAAATTAACCGGATTTTCAAACAATGAGGTACGATCGTACATTCAAAATGGGAAAAGAAAGGTTAAGTTGATTTTAGAAAGAGAAAAGGTTGGATTGAATTTTGTTTTTGCTGTTGGTATTGTAATGATAATTCAAATTGGATGGCAAACAACATTGATATTACGCGATTTGAAGGGATGGGGTTAACTAATGAAAAAAGCAAAAGGTCAGGTAAAAAATGATTTTTCTGATAAACTTAAAAAGCAATTAAAAAGCATCAGAAATAATGAAATAGATAACTGCCCACAAGCAGAAGTTTTATATCGTTATTTTAATAAGGAATTACCCGGCAAAGAAAAGAAAATTTTTGAAGACCATCTTGATTTGTGTCCGCTATGTTTTTCAACGTTAGATAGTTTAAAAACTGCAGGAAAGAAAAAAATGGAAAAGACATCCCTTAATAAAAATTGGAGTGACATTGAAAAAGAATTGGATGAAAAATTCTATTCTTCTCTGGATTCCATTTCAATATCAGAAGTAGAAACAACTAAAGCTCCTTATTGGAAAAAGTATTTTGAAATATTGAGAGGTAAGTTGTTTAACTTCTCAGATATATTTTTAACGCCAAGAATTATAGCTTATGCGGGTTCTGTTGCTGTTTTATTGATAATAAGTCTTTATTCAATCGCTTATTTTAACCGTTCGGATTTTTATTATCTATCAGAAATTAAGCCGGAACAACAAGCTGTTCTCAGATCAGGAGAAAGCAAATTTCTAACAAATGGTTTAGAATTATTTGCAGATGGAAAGTATAAACAAGCGATTGCAGATTTTGATTCTTTTGTACAAAAAAATCAAGCCAATTATCCAGCTAATTACTACCTGGGTCTATGCTATCTCAATATATCGAAAACCGGACTTCCCGGCATGCCTTACAAATATGATACATCTATGGTAAAAAACGGAATAAAATATTTGGAAGTAGCACTTACGAATGCCGGAGAAAATCAATTTTATCAAGAAGATTGTTACTGGTATTTGGGCAAGGCGTATTTGATGATTGGAGAAGTTGATAAAGCAAAAATGCAATTTAACAAAATTTTAAATCTCGATAAGATAAATCTGATGAGAAAAGAAGATGCACGTGAAATGGTATCATTATTAGAATAAAGTCACTTTTTCATTATCGAAAATTTCGCAAAAATATTAATTGATTCTGGATTTCTTCGGCTGTTAAACTATTAAACAATTTTAGTAAACAACGTAAAATAACTTTAATACTATCCTGTTTTGATACAACAATACCTGAATGTTCGATACCCTTTTCTGAGTAATGCTGATGTAAGAGTCTAAAATGTTTCACATTATGAGTCATTACCGCCCATCTTCTTTCAGCCGCATGAGCTAATTGTTCATCATCAGATTTTCCTAACATCCCTTCATCTCTTGCACAATAAATGTTATATCCATGAGATATTAACGGATTAATTAAATCGACATCAATATCTTCATCTAAATAGATAGAAATAAAAAGAGTTTCGTGGGCTATTGTTTTTGCCATACCTTGTATAGTTTCTCTTGATATACTTCATCATTTTCAGTGATATAACGATCAATCTCTTCTTTGTGATTAGAATAGTAGCCGAGAGCGTTTTTTACCTGTTTTGCATTCAAATGAGGCAAGGCGGTAAGAATCTTTTCAATATCACCATAAAGTCGGAAATATTCGACAACTGTGCGTACCGCAATTCTTGAGCCTATAATTACTGGTTCGCCGTTGCATACATTTTGATAACTAACAATTAATGGATAAGTAGAATCGAGGCTTTTTCCAGCAGGTACTAATATCAGATTGTTACCTTCAAAAAATGCATTTAGGGTTGTTCCCCAACCCTTTATTTCTTTTGCCATCTTTTTATTCAAAATGATTTCGCCATCTTTACTAATTTTGGCTTCTGAAAAAACATTCATTTCTAATCCTTTTATTTTTATAACAGCTTATAATTACTGAATCATGTTTTAAATTAAAACTATTTAATATAAAAAGCAAGGAAATTTTATAAATCAGTGTCACTAAAAAGAGATAAAAAAGTAAGAGATAAACAATTCCAACACAGCGATTTGTACCTTTAAAATATTAATAAACAATCTCATTTAGTTATTAATTCCCATCCCCAATCAACACAAATGGCGCCCAGTAAAAAGGATCTCGTTTTTTATCTTTTGATTTGATCAAGTCGATTTTTGCTTTTTTTAATGCTGTTTTTTTATTATTCCCCTCATTGAGATATTTATAAAATTGTTTCATTAACAGCGCAGTTGATTCATCATCCACAGGCCATAAACTGACTATCAGACTTGGCACACCTGCATATAAAAAAGCGCGCGTCATGCCAACCAAACCTTCTCCGTGTTTCAGTTTGCCGAGCCCGGAATTGCACCCGCTCAAAACCACCATCTCTGCATTCAACCTCAAGTTATAAATTTCATAGGTTTGTAGCAAACCATCTTCTTGTTCATTATTAGATTGAGACAAAACTATTTTTGAGTACAGTGGTTGGGAATCATTAACAAGAAAATGCGTTGCCAAATGGATATTTTTGTAATGAGCTGCCAATTCTTTGAAATGTTTTTCAGTTGCATCTTTTCCTGTCAGCACCATTGCGTTCTCAAAATCGCTTGCTATCGTGTTCACTTCCAGTTCTGCATTTGGTAGTGGCATAAAGTCGTTTCCTCTTAAAATCGTTCGATTTTTTACATAGCTGGCAAGCTGCGCTAATATTCCCTTCTCCTTTTCTTTAAAATCAGGATTACCAAAAGCCAATAATTCGTTTTGAGCAATCACTTTTTTATGCAACTCGGGATTCAACAAGCTAACTGAAGATGAATAGGAGATTGCATAGTCTTCTGTTAAATATTTAACTTCGCCAGGATCAATTTTTGTCACTAACATTTCAAACGGAAAGTAAAAAAGGATGTCATCAGGAATAATAACCAAATCTTTCGTCTTATCCAGTAATTGTGCTGCTGGTTTTCCCAACAGTTCTAAATATAATTTATGAAGAAGATCAAAATTGAAATTTGCCCAGCGAAAGTCAATTTGTGATTCAACAACCTGATTATCTTTAGTAAATAAGGGACTGATCTCGGCTATATAACTTTCCAGTTCTTTTTTGGACAAATCAATCGTCTTAAATTCAAGTTGCTTTTTGCTGATCAACCAGACAAAAATCTCTTCTTCAGCGACAAAATACTCAATAATAACCTGATCACTTTTCAAAATATTTTCCTGGATATCCTGTACTGTAAGAAGTTTGGGATTTGTGAGTTGATAATAGCCCGGATATTTGTCTTGCAGTTCCTGCAATATCTTTGTTTTTTCTCTTTGCAAAGATTCGATATCATTATTTAGCTGAGAAAGCAACTTCTTATCCTGGTCAGAGGCTAATTTGCTCAATTCATTTGACATTTCCCTGTGCTTATTATTATATTTTTTTTCGTTAATTAAAAATTTTTGTCTAAAAGCAACTGGTATTTCTGCCAGGTTTTGAAATATTTTTCCTTCAAAAACGATATCCAGCAGGGTTCGTGCTTTTGCTCTCTCAGCATACAAAAAAGCTTTCTGGTCATAATTCTTTGATGGATACTTTTGGTTTAACCTATCCATTAATTCTACCACGTTTACAAATAATTGTATTTTATCTTCAAAAAAGCCTGTTTTGAATTTGTCAGTCGCAATTGACTGCCTGATTTTTTCTAATTCACTTATGGCATAATTATAATTGTTTAAAGATTGTTGGTATTTTTTTTGTTCTTCATAACAGATCCCTAATCCCATGTAAGAACGCCAGATTAGATCAGGTTCATCAAGCATTTTTCCTATTTGGTTCGCTTTTAAATAACAATTAAATGCTTCAGTAAAATTTCCTGATGATTTATTTACATCACCTAAATTTAATAATTGTGAAGCTTGAGTGCTTTTTTCATTAATTTCTCTAGATAAACTTAACGCGTGGTTAATGAAATTTTTTGCTTTTTCATTATTTCCTAAAAGTGAGTAATCATCGCCAATATTAGCCAGTAAAATTGATTCCTGCCTTTTGTCTTTAAATTCTCTGGACATTTCCAAAGCCTGGTTATAATATTTCAAAGCTTCGTCATAATTTTCAAGACGACTAACAACCGTACCAATATTTGCTAAATGTCGCATTTCTTCTTTTTTATTGTTCATCTCCCGGGCAATGTTCAGCGCTTCATTATAATATTTTAATGCGTTTGAATAATCACCTAATTCCTGGTAAATGATACCAATATGACCAATGGTGAGACCCTCACCGAATTTGTCACCAATTTCTTTGGCAATTGGTAATGCTTCTTTAAAACAATCCAACGCTTTTGAAAAGTTACCCAAATTCCAGTAATTAAGACCAATCGAATTCAAATACCTTTCTATTCCAAATTTATCATTCTTTTGAACAGCAATGTCTAAAGCTTTCCGGTTATAGTCCAAAGCTTCCAGATGATTTCCATAATTTGCATTGAGCATGCCTAAACTCCAATACAATAGACTTTCCAGATGTTTGTCGCCCAATGATTTAATTATTGGAGTCGCGTTCTGAAAATAATCCAGGGCAATTTTATACTTTCCCATAAAATGATAACAATCACCCATATTTCTCAACTGCAAACCTTGATGATATGTATTACCCATATCTTTTGCTATTAAATACGCTTTTTCAAAATGAGAAACCGCCTGTTCTAATTGCCCGGTATCCCTGTAAATGGTACCCATATTTCCTGATATCCGCATTTCCTCTTTGCGGTATCCAATTCTCTTTGCTATTACCAGTGCTTGTTCATAATTTTTTAGAGCTTTAGTATTATTTGAAAAATGTGATTGTGCCAATCCAATATTCGTTAAAAAGTTTACCTGGAATTCCAGGTCATTTTTTTCTTTTGCCAGTTTTAAAGCCGTCTGACAGCATTCCAAAAACAACTGATATTTATTTGTGTACCACAAGATTACAGGTTTGGTAACATAAGCCAGTAGTAAATCATCTTTTATTTCCAATGCTTTGTTTACGTTTTGCAAAGCAACATCCCATTTATGCTGTAACTGGTAAAGATAGCCTAATCCATAATAAGCAGAAGGATTATCCGGCTCTAATTTTATCATACTTTTAAGATAGATTTCCGCATCATCTAATTTATTTAGTTTTTGCTGTACATTGACAAAATCTTTAATCCCTTCAGCGTAATAGGGATTTAACTCGATTGATTTCAGGCAACGTTCAAGTGCTTTATTATATTTTCCTGTTACGAGAAACAGCCATCCCAGTGCATGATTAGCATAAGCGTTGTTTGGATTTTTAGTTATTAAATCTTGAAAGTACGCTATACCTATTGAATCATTTTTCTTCTTACGATATACTTGGGCGATTTTTATATAAGCTCTCGACATCTGTGGCTCTTTTTCTATTATCGCATTTAATTGGGAGATTGCCTTGTCATATTTTTTGTCGCCAATTAAGTATAATGCTTGTGAGTATTTTTGTTGAAGTTGTTCTTTGTTGGAGTTTTCTTGAGCGTGTATCAAAATAGTTAAAGCAAAAATGATAGATAATGTTAAGAGTACTATTTTAGTTTTATACATGTTAAGCTCCACGTTTAATAAATTTCTGAAGAGGGGTTGTAAAATTAATTTTCACCGCAAAGGCGCCATGACGCAAAGAAAAAAAATTAGAACTTATTAACAAATCGTCTGAATCCATCTTTCAGCAAAGGGACATTAAAATTTATACAGAACCAAAAGAATAACCACAAAGCACATACCCTTCGGGCACAGGCAAAGCAGGCACAAAGGTCACAAAGGATTATATTGCTAATTTAGCAGGATTAGTTGATTACCCTTCTAATCCCGTCTTTTAATAAAGGTACATTAAAATTAATTAGAAGTCCTAATTTCAATTTAGCTAATTTTAAATAAGTCAATGTTTGAGCCAAGTGTACATCCGTTAAAGCAACTACCGTTTTCAACTCTATCACTAATTTCTTTTCAACTAACAAATCGATCCGGTAGCTAATATCTAATTTTACTTCTTCAAACACCAAAGGCATTGCTTTTTCTTTTTCAACAAAATATCCAGCCTGTTTTATCTTATAGAACAAACACTCTTTATAAGCTGATTCCAGTAAACCTGGCCCCAAAGCTTTATGAATATCTATGGCAAGTCCAATAACTCTATTTGCTAATTCATTCTCTGTCATATCATTTTTCCCCTTTGAGTCCTTTGTGCCTTCTCTGTGAACTTTGTGGTTATATTTTTAACTATACATTTTATTTGTACAATTATATTTATATCACAGCATTTTTTTCATTTAGGTCTTCATTGAATCAGCTTTTCTTTTTCCAGAAATAATAAACCGGCACTCCCAAAAACATAAATCCCAATCCAGCCAACGATTGTAATGGTTTCTCCGAAACTATGGTTACCACAAACCAGACTTCAATAGCGATAAAAATTATTGGTGTAACCGGGTAACCTAAGGTTTTGTAGGGTCTTTTTGCGTCGGGTATTCTTTTCCGTAACACAAAAATTGCAGTTGCAGCAAGACCAAAAAATATGGCATCGGTAAAAACAACGTAAGAAATTAAATTCTCAAACGTACCCCAAAATAAAATCAAGATGATTGCCCAGGTTGATTGAAAAATAATAGCGTACGCCGGTGTGCCATACTTGGGATGAATTTCAGCAGCTTTGTGAAAGAAAACTTTATCCTTTGCCATGGCAAAATAAATTCTTGGCGCTGACAGTGTATAAATTCCGGCAGTGCCAAAAGTTGAGATGAAAATCGCCAATGCAATCAGGCTGCCGCCAATGGGGCCCAATACTTTTTCAACTGCTTCTGCAGCAACATGTGATGATCCGGCTATTTCGGCAGGTGATAACAAAAATAGATAGGCAATATTTGTGAGGAGATAAATGACGGTTATTGTAACCGCACCAATAATCATTGCAAATGGTACATCACGTTTTGGATTTTTCGCTTCCGCCGCCGTAAAAGTAGTATGCTGCCACCCGCCGCAAGACCAGATTACGCCAACCATTGCAACAGCCAGGGCACCGCTTAATCCTGTTGGTAATTGACCCAGCGGAGCAGAAAAATTTGTCGTATTTCCACTGCCAAACCCAAATCCAATTAAGATGATGCCCAATATCCCAAAAATTTTAAGGACGGTGAACAAGTCAGAAAATATTGCCCCGGACTTTACTCCTCTAACGTTTATTAAGGTAAGAATAGCAATTCCAGCAATCGCAGCTAATTTAATTTGTGTTGGGGTCATTGGAATAAAATATCCCAAGTAGGTTGAAAAAACGATAGAAAGCGCAGCAATAGCACCTGTATTAACAACAAAAAAATAGACCCATCCGAACAGAAATCCAAACAGTCCGCCAAAGGTTTTTGATAGAAAAACGTAAATACCGCCAGCTTCTGGCATCATGGAACTGAGTTCAGCATAAGTAAGCGCGCCGGTTAATGCGAGCACTCCTCCCAGAATCCAAACGAAAAGAATCCACATTGGCGATGGCAATGAATTTGCAATGAGAGATGGCGTGAGAAAAATTCCGGAACCAATGACCGAACCGATTGCGATCATTGAGAGATCAAACAGAGTCAGGTTTTTTTTTAGTTGGGGCATGGTTAGTTAAATAATGAAAGAAAATTAGAGTAAATTAACATCCTGTTTATTAAATCCAAAGCAGAATAGAATTGCTTGTTTTATTTCAAACATTTTCCTTTTTGATAATCTTGAAATGAATATTCCAATCTTATCTTTGGAGACAGTTTGAATATGATCCAGATTAACAACACAAGTGGTTTTCATCCCATCTTGTTCATCCAACAATACTTCGGTTGGTATATCACGGATGGTGGTAGTAATTGGTGCGATGGTTACTTCCCCTAAAAATTTTATCGCAGGGCTTCTCGTAAGAATTACAACTGGTCTCTTTTTATCAGGAGGTTTAAATGTGTACCATCGAATTTCTCCATTATTGATATTTAACACCATACCTGTTCATCCTCCCAGACATCAAATTCTCCTTTTTTAACCGGGTGCTTAAGATATCCCTCACGATGTTTTCTTTCAAGTTCTTCAACTCTTAATTTTTCAAGATAAATTTTGAGTGATTCTCTAATCAATGCAGAGCGCGTTGTTTTTAACTTTTTGGTTGCTTCATCAACACTGTCAAGCAATTTTTCATTTAATGTCATCTGAATAGTTTTCATGATTTAATCCCAATTATTGTCCATATCTTTATAGCTATTAATATACACATAATATTTACAATTGCAAGCTTTTTTTTATTATCAAGTGAGATATTGAGCAGCCATGTAATTTAGATTACTGTTTTAATTATTTCAAAACATTCTTCTCTTGACATTTTAGATTTTATTAAATATATTGAAACGATTATTCTCACAAGTCTAATTCAAGGAAATCCAATGAAACCAATTTATTTAGACCACAACGCAACCACACCGGTAATTGATGAAGTCGCCGATGCCATGCTGCCCTTTTTAAAGGAGAATTTTGGCAATCCCTCCAGCTCGCACTATTACGGAGTTCAAACTAAAAAAGCGATTATGAAAGCGCGGCAGCAGGTGGCTGACTTGCTCGGCTGCTCCCCGGATGAAATTATTTTCACCAGCGGCGGCACCGAGTCCAATAATTACGCCATCAGGGGCGTTGCAGAAACTTTACAGGAAAAAGGTAATCACATCATTACATCGCAAATTGAACATCCTGCCGTGATCAATGTTTGTTCATATTTAGAGAAAAATGGTTTTGAATTAACTTACCTGCCTGTGGATAAATTTGGTTTGGTCGATACAAAAGATGTTGAAGCAGCCATTCGCCCGGAAACGATTTTGATAACCATCATGCACGCCAACAACGAAGTCGGCACAATCCAGCCGGTTGAACAAATCGCCCTTGTTGCTAAAAAACACAACATTTTATTTCATACCGATGCGGCTCAATCAGTGGGAAAAATTGCTACAAACGTGAACGACCTGGGAGTGGATATGCTTTCGGTGGCAGGGCACAAATTGTACGCGCCCAAAGGAATTGGCGTTTTGTACATCCGCCGCGGTGTAAAAGTTCAGCCGTTCATTTTAGGCGCGGATCACGAATCAGGCAGGAGAGCCGGAACTGAAAACGTGCTGGAAATTGTTGGTCTGGGCAAAGCCTGTGAAATTGCTGTACGTGATTTTGAGAAGAACCAGCAGCATAACCGCACACTTCGAGACAGGCTCTGGCACGGATTAAAGAAAGAACTACCCGACATCATGCTAAACGGACACCCTGAAAAAAGCCTACCCAATACCTTGAGTGTTTCCTTTCCCGGAGTTGACGCAAATACTCTGCTCGATGAATTAAGTGAGGTGGCGGCATCACCGGGATCTGCCTGCCATACGGATGTTGCCGAACCTTCAGCCGTTTTAGTCGCCATGAAAATACCTTTGCAAAATTCGTTAGGTACAATCCGTTTTTCTACTGGCAAAATGAATAAAAAAGAACAAATAGAACGGGCGATTGTTTCGATTACTTCAGCTGTCCAAAGACTGAAACCTGAATCTGCATCAGCAATCGCGATTGGGAAAGATATTAAGCTCACTCATTTCACGCATGGTTTGGGCTGCGCCTGTAAATTGCGTCCCCAGAACCTGGAAGAGATTTTGGCTTCTTTCCCGCCAGTTTCGCATCCAAACGTAATTGTGGGCACCAGCACTTCTGATGATGCAGCAGTTTATCGACTCAACGAAAATCAAGCAATCGTACAAACGGTTGATTTCTTCACGCCGATTGTTGACGATCCTTACCACTTCGGCGCCATTTCCGCGGCAAACTCTTTAAGTGATATTTATGCCATGGGCGGGAAGCCAATTTTTGCGTTGAACATTGTTGGCTTCCCTGAAAAACGGCTGCCGTTAGATGTCTTAAAACAAATTCTTAAAGGCGCTGCTGATAAAGCGAATGAAGCCGGTATTCCCATTTTAGGCGGGCACACTGTTGAAGATGCTGAGCCAAAATTTGGCATGGCAGTGACAGGAATAGTAAATCCGCAAAAGGTACTCACTAATAGTTCAGCACAAATAGGCGATGCGCTTATTCTGACAAAACCAATCGGGTTGGGGCTGATCACAACAGGTATCAAACGAGGCATGGTTGATGAAGCGACAATTAAAAAAGCGATTTCCGTCATGAGTTATCTCAATCGTACTGCTGCCGAAGAAATGGGTAATTTTGATGTCCATGCCTGCACCGATGTAACCGGATTTGGATTATTGGGGCATTTAAAAGAAATTACAACAGGAAGCCGGGTTAATGCGAGAATCCGTATCTCTGATATTCCAGTGTTGGAGCAAGCTGCAGAATTAGCTTTAGCCGGAATAGCACCAGGGGGAACGCTGGCAAATATAGATTATGTAAAGCCTTTTATCCAATGGGACGATAAAGTGAGCGAAATTGAAAAACTGCTTTTAAACGACGCCCAGACTTCGGGAGGACTAATTATAGTTGTTTCGGATTCTGATAAAGAAAACATGGTCACAAAACTTAAAAATAAGGGGGTTTCTGATGCCCGGATTTTCGGTGAAATCACTGGGGCAGGAAAAGGGAAAATTACGGTGAATCCTTAAAAGCTTATATTTGGTTAAGTACAGTAAGACAAGATGGCATCTTGTCCTACTATATTGTCCGAAAGGGTACAATTGCTCCGTACTGTAAGGTGCATTTCTTTGAAAATTTAGTGTTTCGTTAAATGGATCCCTCTTTTTTGACAAAGGAGCTATTTTCTTAATATTCAGATAGTTAAAAATAAAAACAAAAACAACTGTGTGATTTGGAATAATTTTTGAGAAAAATTAAAAAAAGGTCGAGATCAAGGTCGAGATCAAGAAAAAATGAAATACAGACTGTGCCTGCACTTTAGTGCGCTGGGATTTACCAATGAGTTTTAAAGTAAAAATATTTTTGATAACGATGTTGCTGTTTACTTTTGCAGCTTCTGTTCTACTCTCACAAGAGAAAACGAACTTGCAAAGAAAATTTGATGGTGTTCGAAAGAAATTCAACTTTGCACAAGGTTTTCAGAATGAACAAAAAAATCCAAGAGCTCAAGAGCTTCTCAATAAAGCAGGAATGAATCTCAGGCGGGCTAACCGTCAAATGCGCGGCAGACGTCCATTTGTAGCAAACCGGTCGATAAAAGAAGCGGACAAGGCGATAAACCAGGCTTTGAAAATTTTCCTGAAAGAACCAATGATAAAGAGAAAAAAGAAATTGGATGAGTTAGCAAAGAGAGCCGAAAACATTGTAATTGGCAGTGAAAATGTCGGAGCACAAAAGGCGTTGGATAGTGGATTAAAAAATAAAGATTTTGCTTATGAGGCATACCGGAGAAACAATTTTTTTCGATCAATGAGATTTTATAACCAAGCATATCAGCACTTATTAAAAGCAATTAGTCTCGTAACAATTAATAAAAGAGATATAGGTATAGAATTAGAGAATGAAGCTTATCGCTTCGACCAGTTTTTAGAATTCAATAAAGGAATTATCAACTCCAGCAAAAACCAAACGGTGATAAAGTTCAAAGAATCTGCTCGTAAAAAAGTTCGTGATGCTGAACATGCTAAACTGGATGGTGATTTTCAATTAGCCATTGACTATTACCAGGAGGCGACACGATTATTAAATCGAGCCCTGGATATTACTTTAGGGAAAACAGAATTGTCGGCTAAACGGGTTTTTGATAAGGTGGCGCGACTTGATGAATTAGTGGACAATATGGAACAGAGATATGACCGGTTGGAGCCGGATGAACAAATTACCATTTGGATGTCTCGTATTAAACAATTGCAAAAACAAGCACATCAAGCCGTGGCAGAAAATAATTTTGGTATCGCACTAAATAAGGCACAATTAGCGCTGGACCTGGTAAATAAAATTCATAAAAAAACCAGGGAATTAAAATAAGGGGGCAGGATAAATTAAGTTACCCAGATTGTATCTGTAACATGTTGATTTGAAACAAATTTAAAAAGTGAAATGGGAAAGTTATTTAATCCAGCCCCCTAAATATGCTAAGAAAATTTAATATCGTATTCAAATCAAAAAATTATTTACAATGTTAATTCTATTTGATGGTCAACACGTTGGATTCACCTTAACCTTTATATTTTACAAGCGCCAGGATTTGAAAAGCCAATAGATATAACCCCGATTTTGTTTTATAATACTAAAATCATTGATGAGAGAGTTGGTTCCAATATTCTACGCAAACAACAGTCTTTGTAGCTATTAATAATAAAGAGAATTAGGGTTTGACTATTATCTGTGCAAAAGTGAGGTGTTAAAAATAGCTACTTTTAAAATGTGAGGTGAGGAGATGTCAGGTAAAACAAATCATTCTTCCTATGGGCAAACCATATTTGCCAGCGCCGGCGAAGTATCTTCTGAATCAGTTTCTCAACGATTAGAACAATTCCAGGTTAAATTATTAAAAGCACAAACAAAGTATGTTGGTAATGGATCTCCGGATATTCAACTCTATTTTGAAGAAACACAAAGCATGTTAAATTTTGCCCGGGATAACTTTGAGAAAGGCTTTTTAAACGTTTCTAACTCGTGTCTCAAAATAGCTGAAAATTATTTAGACAAATGCCAGTGATTGGTAAGTTGTGAGTGGTGATTGGTAGAGTGGTGAGTGGTTATTCGTTTGGGTGTGAATATATCAACATTAATGAATCATAGGTAAACAAAAGAATACAAAAAATTATATCCGCCAGCTGGCGGATGAGCGGCCAACTGATTTTTGCGATGACTATAAAAGCTCAAATTCGTATCCGTTGGCTGCCCATCAGCCAGCTGGCTGATTCTTTGGTCTTATCTTCACTGGCATACGATAAACGTTTACTCTTTTTCTTTATTTTTCCTATCCAATCTTTTTCTCATAAATAGTATAAGTCTTTGATGGTTTTGAACCCACCATATCAACCAGGCTGATAACTTTATCGTTGTCTTCCAGTGTCCATCCCATATCACAATATTGGTACCCTTTTTCCTGGGAATATAATTTCTCTTTCCACAACATAACAGCAGGTAATCCCTTGTTACGAAATTTCTTCTTAACCCCTAAATAGCCTAATCGATAGCCTTTTGTTTTCCGGGCTCCCAGCAGCATTTTTGCTGCTCTGAATAACTCGTTACGTTTAAATAATTTTAGGGGTTTCATTTTTTCCGTTACGTTAGGAACAGCTCCGAAGAAGGCAGCACATTCGTCATTGATATAAAGGAACATGAACAATCCTTTGTCCATGATCAGCATCATATCATCAATGATCGTGTAAAATTCTTCTTGTGTAAAAGGAACGAATCCAAAATTATCGTTCCAGGCTTCGTTATAAATTTCAAACATTTCCTGTTTACGAACTTTGAGTTTTCTTTCACCCCAGGTTTCAAACTTTACTTTATTCCGTTTGATCACCAACTGTGCAATTCGCTCCAGCTTTTCTTCCATGGGATTCTGCGGGCTTACTTCCCACGAAAGAACCCGTTTGACCGGCTCGAATCCCGCATCCTGCACTAACTTTGGATAGTAGGGCTTATTGTAATGATAATACATCACAGGACGTGAGTCAAAACCTTTTGTCATTAATCCGGGTGTGGCTTCATTTACCGGTAAATTCTGGGGTCCGCGAATAGTGTCCATTCCTTTTGATTTTAACCAATCTTGTGCTGTATTAAGCAGGGATTCTGCAACCTCCCGGTCGTCGATAACTTCAAATTGTCCAAAAAATCCAACTTTATCGTTCCAATGCTTGTTATGATTATGATTGATAAACGCATTACACCGTCCGACAATTTCCCCATCTTTTAATGCCAGGAAAAATTCCATTTCAGCATGTTTGAAAAACAGGTTACTGGGTTCAAAAAAACCATGAATTCCGATCAACCTGAACCCGAGATATTCGTAATCTAACAACGGAATATATTGTGGATCATCTTTGTAATGCTGCCAATGAAAGTTGACAAATTCTTTGAGTAGTTTTTTGTCGTTTTTAGTTTTGTTTGAGAAAGAGATGATTTGAAATTCATTGTTTTTAGCATTTTGCATTGGTTGCTCTTTTATTTTTTAGTTCATTGATTTTTTGAGTCATTTCATGGCGATTTTGCTCTTGAAAGCCTTCAATAAGTCTTTGTGCTTTACTTTTATATATCTTATCAGATAAATTAATCACAGTTTGTTTACCAGGTTTGTATTCAAATACCAAAACCAATGGCGCATCTTCGATATATCCAAGAGTCATTCCTAGTAATGTCTTGCTAACTAATTGGAGATTATATTGAGTCAAAGACTTATCATTGTAAGAACCGTGAAAAATATGGGATCCGTTTGGAATGTGCGAAGCAACATTTGGTTGTTTCAGTTCACTGGTTAGCAACTCTGCTAGTTTGTCTAAATTCTTTTCTGTTAAATTGTTATGACTATTTTTTTCCATAATACTTTTCCTCATATATCTTACGGTAAAAACGCCAGTATTTTTTGATGTCATCAATCGCTTCAGTTAAAGCGAATTTCTTATCATGTACTAATATGGCAGTTTTTTGTGGCTTTTCTATAGGTGAAATTACATCTTTATGAAAGAAACCGTGAGCCTCATCAAATCGCACAATGGCTCTCCATTTTCCGTTAATGTAGGCTTCATATTGGATCACAAAAATTGATTTGACTTGTCCATGGTCAGTTTTAAAGTGCACTCGTAACCGGTCTAATCCTGTTCCAATTTTCTGTATCCAGAATTTTTCACCCATAATTTATTTAGTTATATCTCCTTTTTGATTTTTCCCTTAATTGACGAACATAATTATAAATTAATAAGTCATATTTTAAATATATGAACAAATCGATTACAAATCAAGGAGAAATTTGAAATTCTTGTAAAAACATCCGTAACAGGTGGCTAAACAGGTGGAGCCCACTTTAATAATTTGATGAAAACTAAAAAAAATTGGTTTTCAAAGTGGGCGCCATCTTTGATACAACTTTTTATTTCAATCCCAATTTCTTCTTAATCCTTTTCGCCACTACATCCTTATGGACCATAATAGCAATTGTTTTTAACCGCACGTAAGATTGGGACATGTAAATATAACCGTTATTTTTGCGGTCAACTATTCCTCCTGAATTTTTGGTGAAATAAAATTTTGTTCCTTCCTGATCATGCGCCAGCCCAACAATGTGCATCAGATGATCATCGGTTGTTAAATAATTATTGTATGTTTTCTGCCGCATTTCCTGGGTGATTTTTTTCTCTTTGACAGGTTCGGTTATTTTTTCCTTTTTTTCAGCTTCGGTTTTATCTTCCCAGCCTTTTTCAGGAACAACGGCGTATCCTGTTTTACGGCTGGAAAAATCGCGCTCACTCACATCACCATCCCAAACAACTGAATGACCTTTTTTGATTGCATTATCAATTATTTTTTCCAGGTCGTTGATGGGAATGTTGTAATAATCAGAATTAAACGTCCAGTTATCCGGCACTTGGAGACGGACTTTTTCATAATAGGGTTGGTGCGAATAAGATGTCAATTCTATGTAGTCGTCAAAATTCCACCCGCAATACTTTTCGGCAAAGCTTTTTGGTGTGTACTTTTTACCATTGTATTTGAAATCAACCGGTGGTTTCCCCAGATAGGTATCCAGGATTGCATTAAAAGCTTCATTCCATTTTGGTGTTAATTTTTTTCTTTTTTTTGCAGCATCGAGCACAGCATTAAGCATTGAAAATATTTCACCATGATTGTGTTTTTTTTCATCGATATTCATAACGGTGTAAACTTCTTCCGGAACGACTCCATACCGTTTAATTTGATCGATCACATCGTGAGCTTGTCCGCCCTGTCCAAACATAGCATCTCCATGCAGCCGGATATAATTCTCTGCTTTATGCGGGTAGGTAAACCGAACGACAAACATTTCAGAGAGATCAACTTCTTCTTCCCCCATCCGCAGAAGTTCGGATTCCAAAAAAGAAATGGTGGAAAAACACCAGCACGTTCCGGTCCTGGCTTGATTTTTTACCGGCGTATGCGGCACTTGTTTGTCAATTGTGAACTGATAGGGTGACTTATCTTCATCTTTCTTCTCTTCTTGAGAAAACAGTGAAAATGGTAGTAACAAGATAATCAATAAAATCAAAAACGAGTTAATGAAATTCCGATTCATGTTTTACTCCTTTTGCTTGTGACTGGATTCTTGTTGCTGGATGCTGGATACTTGATTTTTGATGCTCGATAAAAAATCCAGTGTTCAGTAATGAATGGTTTTGCCCCAAATAGTTTTGCGCTTTTTTTCATACCTGAATAGTTACGAAAAACATTATAATCCCAACTTCTTCTTGATGTCCTGGGGAAGCGAATTTTTATTCACCATAAATCCGGTCGCATTCAACAAGATATAGGGCTTTGAAAGGTAAACATATCCGTCATATTTTCTGTCAGTACCCCATGAATTCTTCGTCAGGTAGAACGGTTTCCCATTTTGATCTTCAGCGATGCCGACAATGTGCATGGAATGGTCATCAGTAGCAGTGTAATTATCGAACCATTTCTGACGCAGCTTTTGGGTTGCTTCTTTTTCTTCAACTGGTTCTGTGATCTCCTTTTTCCGTTCTTTCTCGGTTAATTCTTCCCAATCTTTCAAAGGGATAATCCCGTAGCCTTTTTTGCTGGAAAAATATTTGTTGCTGGTATCGCCGCCATAAACCACGGAATAGCCATTGTTCAAAGCGTGATTAACTATTCTCCCCAGGTCTTCAATGGGCACATTGTAATATTTGTCATTGTTGGTCCAGTTATCCGGTAATTCGAGACAGAATTGTTCGTAAAATGGGTGATGGGTGTAAGAGGAAATCTCGATATAATCATCCAAATTCAATCCCATATAATCGTTGACAAAATTTTCCGGCGTATATTTTTTACTTTTGAAATTAAATGATTCCAGAGGTTCACCAAGATAAACATCCAGCACTGATTCAAAAGCCTCTAACCAACGCGGCGTGACACGTCCGCCTCTCTTTTTGACAACCGCATCGACCATTCCTTTTAAAATTGTGCCCATCTCTCCGTGTTTATGTTTTTTCTCTCCGTAATTTAAACCGGAATAAAATTGGTCAGGAACAAGTCCGTGTAGTTTCATCATGTCGATCACATCATGAGAGGCGCCGCCGTGTGGAAAATTAGTCCCGCCATGCAGCCGGACATATCTTTGTGCTTTTAGGGGATAAGTGTGGCGAACAATGTACATTTCGGAAAGATCGATTTTGTCCTTTCCGGTGCGTAAGAGTTCAGACTCTAAAAATGAAATCGCAGCAAAACACCAACAGGTGCTGGTGCGTGCCTGGTTTTTCACCGGTGTTCTGGCAACTTCTTTGACAATAGTGAATTCATAAGGATCATTTTTCTCTTCGTCCTTTTTTTCGTCCTCGTTTTGTGAAATTGCCCAATTTGGAATTATGAACAATAAAGATAGAACAAAAATTAGTGCAAGCATATTTTTTTGTGGTTTCATGTTTCCTCCTGAAATAAAAAATTGGTTATTTGGTAATTAAGGTAAAAGGGTAATACGGTAATTTGCATGCATAAGTTATTTTCTTATTCAATCTTCCACGGCAGATTTTTATTAGAAATTGATACGCCGAAGGAGAATGGGCAAAAATAAATTTCTCCAACACTTCTTAACATTGCCAATTATAAAGGAAACTTACAAATTACCCATTTACCCAATTTCCTAATCATTCTTAATCCGTGAACGAGCGCCGCTTGTGATTTTTTTGGGATAACCGGCAAAGTCCAATAGCGCAATAGCATTTTTCGTAGTTGATATGCCATCAAACAATTGATAATCAAAAAACAATCCATCATCGTTTACTTGTTCACGAAAATGGTAATTATCATATTCAGTTTGTAATACTTCTGAAAGTTGTAAATCATGAGTCGCAACAAAAACAAAATCTTTTTTGTTTGCCAGGTATTCCAAAACTTCGATGGAAGCAGCGCTGCGTTCGACTGAATTTGTACCTCTGAAAATTTCATCGATAAGAAATAAATGGACATTTGTTAATTCAGAAGCTTTTACAAGTTCTAAAATTGATTCAACTTCCGCTAAATAATAGCTTTTCCCATCCAAAAGATTATCTGATCTGCTAATCGATGATATCACTTTCAAGATCGGCGCTTCATATTTTTTTGCCATACATGTGTGAATTGTTTGAGCAAGAATTGAATTAACACCAAATGTTTTTAAAAAAGTTGTTTTCCCAGCCATGTTTGAACCGGTAATTAAAATGTCTTTTGAAGCAAATTGAAAAGTGTTTGGAACAGGCTTTTGGAGTAATGGATGATAAATTTTTTCGACCCGAAAGATATTTTTATCTTCACTGAATGAAGGAAAACAAAAATTTTGATATTCCTGTCGAAATGATGAGATTGAAATTAATGCATCTAAATATCCGACAGTTCTGTAAATGTCCCGTAAATCATCTAAGTGCTTTTTAATTTTGTTAAGCGCTGTATAAAATCCAGCGATATCCAACAAAAAGTAGATATTCAAATATTCGATCAACCCGGCATCATCCTTAAATTGCAGCGAAAAAATTTTATCTGCAATTGATTTTGTTTCGTGCAGTTTTTCAATAAGGTGATTTTGAACATCTTTTAAGCCTTCACTTTTGATTGTTGAAATTCCATTGGCAACATTAATTAAAACGCCAAGATATTGCAGCGAATAAATGAACACTTGAATTCTTTTTTTGATAAATAGTCGAATAAAAAGATTGATCACAAAAACAACAATGATTAAACCAAAGTGGATCACTTTCAAACCTGACAGCAGCAGCACCAAAAAAGCTAAAAATGAAAAAAATGGAAGTACGTTCGCATAGACCGGTTTTTCGGGTAATGGCTTCCAGAGAGAATATGGTAAATATTTTGCATTCTTCTCTTTTAATGGTAACAAGAATAGCTGAATTTTTTCGCGCAATTCTTGATTTTTAGAAAATTGATTAAAAAGTTTTTCACGGCGCTCCAATGTTTCCCTGGAAAAAACAGGTTGTCTCATTAAATAATACAAGTATTGCGCGCCGGTTGGTGTAATGGTACGATTGAGCAATTTAAATATTTCATTCATGTCCAAATCGTTCCAGGTGCTGTCATCCAATTGATAACTATTTTCGATGAAATCCGTTTTATTCAGCACGAAAAACAATGTCGCCGTTTTAACATCAAAAACATCTTCGGGAATAGCGCCCCAGTAATTTCTAATTATTTCCAATTTTTTTGCCAGATTCCTGCTGCGAAAAAACTTTACAAGAATAATTATACCAATACTCGCTAAAATAAATATTACAAAATCCACGTTGATTTTTTTCCTTCTTTGAATGGAGATTTAAGATAATGTCATTGTAAGTACTTGGATAACAAAGACATCCCCCCTGTCCCCTACCCTTCGGGCATCTTCGACCTTCGGAAGGGGGGGATATAATTTAAAATATCGATTAGAAAATTAAGTTTTCAGAACTGACTGGATAGCTGTACCTTTAGTCATTTACTCTTTTACTATTTCTGCACCCTTTATTTTACCATGCACTTTTCCATCACCCGCCAAATAAACAACAACTTCAATATCTTCATCTTTGACAATGATATCACCTTCCACAATCGATGCATCTTCAATTCTAATTTTTAACCGTCGGATTTTTTTTGAACTTCCTTTATTTTTTTTGATGAAAATATCTCCTTCAACCAGCGAATTATCCGTTAACGTAATATTGCCATTGTAGGTGGTGATATCATGAAACACCTTTGTTTTTTCCAAATCGATTGAACCATTCACTGTGCTAACATCACCGCTGACTTCGACTCCGGATCTGCACTCTATCGAACCGTTCACCGAATAAATAGTCCCCTTAACCTCGACATCTTTTGCAACAGAAATTCTGCTATTCACAGTGTTCAAATCTTCGACTTTGGAGTTAGAGCCGATTTCTATTCTACCGTTAACACTTCTGCACCCGCCCTTTATTACACAATCCCTTCCGATGATTATACTTCCATTGACAGCATTTAAACTCTTGTGAACAGTCTCTCCATCATCGATATAGATTGATCGGTTCACACTGACATTGCAGCTTGAGATAAAAACGGTAATAATAAGTAAGTAAAAAATTGGACGTAAATATTTCATTTTACATTTCTCCTTCAGTTATTTTGTTAAGCGATCACAGGGATTAGATTGAATTAATAAAATCAGTCCATCCACCAACTGGCAATTGGCATCAACTTAAAGTCATCTACTGGTATTTTTTTGAATAGCCACGACCTTCAGGTCGTGGATCTGGGAATTCCCGTCGAATAATTGGGGTTTTAACCCCGCATTGTCAGCATATTCGGGATTAAAACCCCTGTCATAGGGAGTAAAATATTAATCCACGAGATAAATCTCGTGGCAATTCAACAATCAGTGCTTAAGTTGACGCCAATTACCAATTGGCGGAAATCCGCCACAGAAAAAAAGATTTTTTTATTTTTTCCGTGGGAGAAATTTATTTTGTCCCTGTGATCAGTTACTTATTTTGAAGCTGTAAACCCGCCGATAATCGCTGAAATCTGCTTTAAAGATTTGCTTGTTGGATCAACATCAACGCCAAAATTTTCTAAAGCTGTTGCGCCTAATAAAAACAATGAATCCTTTGGCGCAAAAATAACCGGGCAAGGTATGGTTCCTGTTAATCCTTCAATTTCAAAATTGCAGAATCCAAGCAAATTTATAGAAGTTCTTCCGTCAGCCAAAATCAGGTTACGCGTATCAGCAGGTTCTACTTGAATTTGTTCTAATAAATCTTCTGGTACAAAGGAATATAAAGCACCTGTGTCAATCCAGAATTCGTGTTCAAAAAACAATTCAGAATCTTTCATGTTTATGACTTTGACTTTCTTTTTAAACATTCCCATTTTAAGGCCTCATCCTTATATATATTTTGTTTGTTTTTTAATGTTAACGAACTGCATAATTGCATCAAGTGGCAGTAGCAGGGGCAGTGGCAGTATTTTGTGTTCATCAATTTTATCATGCTGTTTCTACTGCTGCTCCTTTTTAAAAATCAAACAAACTCCAGACACAAAAACGTTCATAAAGATCACAAAAAGGACTCAACTAAAAAGTACTGCAACTGCTACTTTGCCAAATAAAAATATAAACTTAAGGTAAAAACTTTCACAAAATGACCATCAAAGTGACTGCAAAAAACCCGCATTTCATCCACCATAATTTCACTGTGAGTCAGCTTATTTGTTTCCAAATCAAGATAGGTTGCCTTTTTCATTTTTTCAACAATTTGAAAAAGATTTGTCGGCTCGTGCAGGGAATCCTTTGAAGCGCCAATAATTAAAGTTGGAATTTCGATTTTCCCAAGCAAATCCCACACTTCATATTTGGAAAGTGAAATGGCGCCTTTTCTTAATTTCCACGGATCAGCAGCGTCGATATTGTTGCAATATTTTTCGTACTGGGCGTAATCACTTTTAACATCCAGCCGGAAATTTTTTAAATACCATTTAATGAATGGTTTCAGGATTAAATACAACCGGGGCCAAAATACCCTGACAATTACTTTGCCAAACCTGGGTACTCTAAAAACAGCATTGGGCCCAATCAAAACCAAACATAATGGCTTTGTTTTCAAATATAAACAACTTTCAAGAATGGATGTTGCGCCAAGTGAACTGCCGAATAAAATATATTTTTGATCCTTCAAATTAAAATAGTCAACCAGTGCGACAATATCCTGCCCAATTTCTTCAACGCCATAACCTACTTTGCCGACGACTTGCGATGAAATCTTCTCTCTTGTCTCCACATAAAAAACCTGAAAATCCTTTGTCATCTCTTTAAGTACATTTTCCCAGGCTTTGATCAAAGTAATCCAACCCGCTACAAAAAGGACGGCTGGATTATTGTTCTTTTTTTCGGATGTGAAGGTGAAGACCCGCAACTTAACCTGGGGTGAAACCGTTATCATTTCTTCTGCTATTTTTGTACCGGGTGCACATAAGTTTTGTATTTCGTTCATAAATTAATATACCTTGATTTAAATTTCAAGCTCCAATAACAAGATTCGTAACCGATCACAGTGTAAAAAAATGAAGCAAATTTTCTCTCACGGAAAAGAAATTCCACGGAAAAAAATAAAAATATTTTTTTCTGTGACGTGTTCTCCTTCGGCGAATCAATCAATAAAAATCTGCCGAAGATTCTATTTCTGTGGGTTTAATTCATAAACAAATCAAGACGCTGTGATCAATTACCGAAATTCAAAACCAAACGCGTTTATTTATTGGTATTTGAGATTTGGAATTTATCCCGATGGAAAAGAATCGGGACAAGTTTTGGAATTTGTGATTTGGGGCTTGGAATTTCTGTTTTAAGGATTCATCCTCGCATACCAACTTTTATTCTGCTTATAAATATTTTTAAACTCTTTAAAAAGTCTATCATAAAGTTCCCTGTTATCCGGATTCGGATAAAAACTCCGCTTAATTTTTATGTAATTCTTAATATCTTCATATTTATCAATATACCCGAGGCTCATGCTCGCCAGCAGAGCAATACCTTTAGCGCCTGCATGATGTGGATTCTCAACCTGGTTAATAATCCGGTTGGTAATATCGGCAAAAATCTGGCACCAGGTATCACTTTTAGCGCCGCCGCCAACAATGTTTAATTGATCAACTTTGGAATACAAATTCTCCAGCGACTCCATTGCCCATCGTGTGTTAAAAGCGATTCCCTCGAGTACAGCCCGGATTAGGTGTTCCCGGGAATGATTTAAACCGACATTAAACAAGCCCGCCCGGACGTGATCATCATCGATGGGGCAGCGTTCACCATACATCCATGGCGTGAAGATCAATCCTTCAGCGCCGGGTTTAACTTCTGCGGCTAATTTATCCAGCAGTTGAAAAATTTTATCGACATGATGTTCTTCTTTGAGTTGTTCTTCGTGATAAAGAATTTTATCTTTTAGCCATTCCAAACAAGCGGCTGCCGTTTCCTGGTGTGCCATTCCGAGATAATATTTTTGGGGATACGTACTGCCGATACAGCCAACATAATGCGGGATGTCGGTTTTCCGTTTGGCGAAATGCCCGGCGACCCAGCCACTGGTGCCAACGCAAATGTGCAACTCACCATCTTCGATAGCTCCAGAACCGAGGACAGCAGATGCCAGGTCGCTTGCACCGTTAATCACCGGTGTGCCAGGTAAAAGTCCGGTTTCGTTAGCTGCTTTGTCGGTTAGCTCTCCAACCAATGCAGCGCTTTCCTTGATATCCGGCAGCATTTCCTCTGTAATATTAATCATATCAAGCAATTTTGGATGCCATACATTTTTGTTTTTCCGGGTATCCAATAGCCACCAGACAACCCCCATATCAACTGATTTAATATAATTGCCAGTCAATTGATAGACAATAAAATCTTTAGGACCAAGTAACTTGTACACTTTGGCAAAATTTTCCGGTTCATGTTGCTGCATCCATAAAATTTTCCCAATTGTATCTTTGCCCGTATGACCGGGGCTGCCCCCGGTTATCTTCAAGAACCTTAAAAGATTTTTTACATTGTAGCCCATAACCCGTGGTCGCGGCCATATTTTTTCACGCATGATATCTGCCGCGCGACCATCGAGCCAGGACATTGCCGGTCGTATAGGATTGCCACCCCGGTCAACCGGAACCAGTGTTGCGCATTGCGAAGAAAATGTCATTCCCACAATGTTTTTGGGATTGACTTTTGTTTTGCGTATCACATTCCGAGTTGTTTCACAAACTGCCTTCCACCAGTCCCAGGGATCCTGCTCTGCATAACTCGGTTTTGGATGATACATTGGATAATGCTGTTTATCCGTATCTAAAATATCGCCATAGACTGAAATAAGCACCGCTTTATTTCCACTTGTCCCCAGATCGTGTGAAATGATGTATTTGTCGCTCATCTGTCTGTTTCCTTTTTTTTATGGTTAAGATATTACGAAAGGTAAAGGTAAAGGCAAAGGTCGAGATCAAGGTCGAGATCAAGAAAAAAATCAAAGGTGATCTTCTAAAAAAATTCCCATCATTTTTTTATACCCATAATTCATTAACACTACTAACTATTAACCAATTACCACTCTACCAATCACCACTCTACCAATCACCAATAACAACTCACAAAATATAAATGCATCCATAACAATCAGCAACAATCGAATCATATTCTTCCCGATAGGTTTTTACAGCATGTGGCAAATAATTCAAAATATCTTGTGCTGTCATTCCGTCTTCGCCTTTGACTTCTGCCACTAAATCACCAGAAAATCCGTGCATAAACACCCCTGTTCTAACAGCCTCATTCAAATCCATTCCCAGACCAAACATGGCAGCGATGGTTCCTGTGAGTACATCCCCCGAACCGGCAGATGCCATGCCGCTGTTGCCGCTTAAATTGACAAAAACTTTTCCGTCAGGAAATCCGATCATTGAATGCGCACCTTTCAGCACAATAATAGCATTTAATTCTGTTGCTGTTTCCTGCAAAATTTTTACTTTGTTGTCGTCAACTTCCTTAATTGATTTTCCGGTAAACCGTGCCATTTCCCCTAAATGAGGTGTCAAAATTGTTGGCTCTTTTCGTTCTTTTAATATTTCAATATTTTCAGAAATCGCGGTGATGCCATCGCCGTCGATTAAAACCGGCTTATCAATTTTCGCAGTCAATTCCTGTACTAATTTTTGTGTTTCCTCATTCAGTGAAAGCCCCGGTCCAATTACAACCATATCGACTTTTTCAGAAAGCATCAATAATTCATCTTTGCTTTTCAAAGAGATACTTCCTGTCGAAGTTTCATCCTGCGGCGCAAATACAATTTCACTGCCTTTGTTAGCGATGAATGGTGTAACAGATTTTGGCGCTGCGAGACGGGAATAGCCTCCACCGGCTTTCAAAAAAGAGAGTGCAGCAAAATAGGGTGCGCCAAAATAATTAGCAGCGCCGGCAATGAATAGCACATCTCCGAAGCTGCCTTTGTGTCCTGCAATATTTCTTTGCGGCAACGGTGTTGGCACATTGACTTCAATCTTAAGAGAATCGTTGCTATAAAGTTCGGGCGGGAATGAAATGTAAGTAACGTACAATTTCCCGCCGTTTTCAAATCCCGGGTATAAAAGATTGCCAACTTTTGTCAAACCAAAAGTGCAGGTATAATCAGCTTCCACGGCAACGCCCATGATTTTACCAGTGTTTCCATTAATTCCGGATGGAATATCCACAGCAAAAACTATTTTCCCGCTGTTATTAATAGCTTCAACAATGTCTTTAAATTTTCCTTCAACATCTCTTACCAATCCGGTTCCAAATATGGCGTCGATAATGGCATCACTTGTAGCAATTTCTGATTTTAACTTTTCAATCGTTTCAAATTGCTGTATATTTATTTTCAGGGTTTCTGCCATGTCATAATTCTTTTTTGCAGCGCCTTTGTATTTTTGTGGATCACCTAAAATGACAACTTTTGATTCACCACCCATTGAGAGAATTTTTCTGGCGACAACAAATCCATCTCCGCCATTATTGCCAAGTCCACAAATAATAAAAAATTTTTTACCTTCAATACCAAATTCATTCAAGATCATAGAATAGGTTGCCAGCCCGGCATTTTCCATCAGTAATTCATCTGGGATGCCATACTTTTCAGTGGCTGTTTTATCTAAATTTCGCATTTGTTCGACAGTGGAGACTTTCATTTTAATAAGCCCTCATTTTACTTTAAGTTATTTCATTGATGTTTGGATTAGCTGAATAGTTACATTTTATGTAAAATACTAATCGAAAAATTTATAGCATCAAGATTTTCTTCTTTACCATTTTCTCCCAGAAGATTCTTTTTTTCTCTCTTGCCCAAAAGATTAAAAATTGTATAATTGGCGTGAAAATCAATCACAAATTTTGAAGAAATATCAAAATTATATCCCAATCCGGCTCCTGCACCGAATCTTGTCCCTTTTGAATATAATTGAGCAGATACCCACCAGGGCACGTGGTATAATTCACTTGTATCGGACTCCAAATCAGTTTTAATTTTTGTTTCATCAAAATAATTAACAAGGAGATCCAGGGACAAATAAGGAAAATACCACCGGCGAATAATTTTATATTCACTCCTCAAACCTAATGATAGTAAACTCAATGAAGTCTCCAACCTCATCTTTTGAAAACTTCATGAAAATAAATAGGGCAGGCCCAAATAATATCCTTCGTTTAATCCAAGTCCATGATCTGAAATTTTCTTTGTATAAAATTCAGGCTTTTGAATATTAGAATATCCCCCGGTTATTCCAAATTGAATTGATTGAGAATGTCCAAGTGTAAAAAAAAGGAGAACAAATAAGGCGGGTAAAAGGATTTTAATTTTTTTTTGATTCATAAAAACATCTCCCAGCAATACGATGGATTAAACTGTTCCTGAACACTAATTAGTGTCTGTCCGAAAAAGCCCAGTTTTTGTCATTCCGGCAATCCTGTCCAGTTACATTAATTATAAAAGGAAGACAGACTGGGCTTTTAAGCCGGAATCTCCTTGTAAAACAGAATAGATTCCCGCTAAAAACATGCGGGAATGACATCTCGGACAGACACTAATTAAATAGTAATACATTTTTTTAACATAGTCAAGTATTTTTAAAGCTTTAACGTAACACTTCAGTGACAAGTAAAATGTTACATCTACCTTCACTAATCAAAAATCCACATTTCACCAACAGCTTGTCTAATTACCAATGACCAATTACTAATTATTATTTGCCATTACCACTAACTACTAACAACTCACCAATCACCAACCTAAGGTCTTTCAATCAATCCCTGAATTTTTTCCCTGGTCAAATCACGAAGCTCTTTAACAGAAAGTTTTTCTATCTGCGTTGCTGAAATTGGTGTTCCGAATTTAACCTTTAAGGGTGTCGGCGTAACTATCCAACTGCCCTTCCGTTTCAACTGGAACAAACCGGACAATCCAATGGGCACCAAATCAACGCCTGCCTGCTTGGCTAAAAAGAATGGCAGTTTTTTAAAATTGCGCAGTTTACCATCAAGTGTGCGATGACCCTCAGGTAAGATAGCAATGGATTTTCCCTTTTGCATGATCTTCTCTGCCTTACGCACGCTGGATATTGACTGGTGGATGTTTTCCCTGGGAATAGTAATATTTCCGTAACGCTTCATCACCCAGCCGTAAAAGGGCCATTCATGCTGATAGTCGGCTTCTATTCCGCGGAAAAAGTTGGGGATAAATCCTCCCAACAACGGAATATCAAACATGCTGACATGATTGGACATAAAAAGGTAGGTAGCCTTCGGATTTATATTCTCTATTCCTTCGACTTCTACTTTCGTAAAAATAGCTTTAAAAAAGAAGCGAAGCATTTTTTTAACCCAGGGATCATAAACTTTTGCAGGAAGGATAAAGGTAAAAATAAGTGTTACAAGAAGAATTGTCCCAAAAACCAACCCGGCGACAAACAGAATGTAAATTGATATTATATATTTCATCTGCCAAATACCTCTACAGCATGGTGCAGGCACTTAAGCTCAAAAGGAGTTGTGCCATAAAGCTCACCATCGGGTGTTAAAATTTTTGGTATATTAGTTTCAATGCGAATATTTTTTGCTTGAAAAGTCTCTACTTCATCAATATTAACATGCTCACCTGCAAAAATTTTGGGACATGTGATTTGTCCCCATATTCTTAATTCTTATTTGAACATTAAAAAATAAGATATATTATTTATTTTAAAAAGTCAAATGATAAATAGAGTTTTTTCATGTAAATGTTCTCGCGTACTTTGCGTTCACTCTGCGAGCTCTGCGGTTGAATTTTAATATCAGATATTAATTCTACTTTGTCAGATTATATAAATGAAAGAGTGAAAGTCATTCCGGCTTTCTTTTTTTGCCGGAATCTCCTGCTTAATGTAATTTAATAAAATCTGGAATGGAGGGTACGATACTTACGTTTGCTAAAATTTTAAAATGTCTAATTTTTACCTTATTTCTCCAATTAATAACAATAGCGGCAAATGCTCAAACTCAATATTAGGAGCTTATTAATGGACCGAATGGTGGGGCTATAAAGTCAATTTCTATAAATCTAAATAATATTATATTTGCTATGACTGAACAAGGACTTTTTAGATCAGTTGATAATGGAGAGAGCTGGATAAAAATCGAAACGGGATTGCCCGATAGCCTTTTAACCAGTTTAAATATAAATACTAAAGGTCATATTTTCGTTTTTGCAGAAAATAACTATTATAGTGGTGCACCGTCAGGTGGTATTTCACGTTCAACAGATAATGGAGTTAGCTGGATTAATGTATCTGATAAACTTAAAGATATTCGCGTTCAAAGTTTAGTAATAGATTCCAATGACCAAATTTTTATTGCGACCGATCTCGAAGGAATTTTTCTATCAAACGATAATGGAGATAATTGGAAAGAAATAAATAGTAATTTACCAACTATGAAGAATGAGCGGATTAGTAAAAATAAAATCTATGGAATCGATAAAATAGTTTTTGATTCTAAAGGATATCTTTATGTTGCTTTGGTAAATAGCTGGTGGTTTGCAAATTCTGGAATATATAGATCAATAGATAATGGTGCTAATTGGCAAAGAGTTTTGCCAGCAGTTTCTGATATCTATTGTTTTGGAATGGATTTCAATGGACATATAAAAGCTTATGTAACAACAGGTGGTACTGCTGAAATAACAGGCTATATATCTACCGATCACGGAGAGAATTGGAAAAAAGTTGGTTCAGAAAAAGATATTATTGAAGTTGATTTTGGTGAAATTTGTGAGGAAGAATATTTTCTTCCAAAGTTTGAAATAAATTCTAAAGGTGAAATATATAGTGGCAATAAGAGGGGGGTATTTCGTTCTTTAGATCGAGGAAGAAGTTGGGAAGCAATTAATGAAGGTATATCAGAGCTTACCATCACTTCCCTTGCTATTAATCCTGAAGGTTATATTTTGGTAGGGACAAATGAAGGTAATATTTTTCATAGTAGGCATTCTACTGTTTTAAAAAATAAGTAAATAAAAAGGTTATTCGATTAATTTATTATTTGTTATAAAAATAAATCTTTAACTTATAAGTATCTAGTAGGTTACTTTGCCTAACTATGCATTCAGTTGACCGAAACCGCTCTGTGCAAATTCGGCAACCTGGTTGCACGCATGAATTAATTAATAAATTCGGAAGTTCAGTGCGCCGCAGGTTTCGGCAACTGATGCAAAAGTAAGGCATAGCGCAAAAAGTTCATATTATCGCTAATCGCTGTGCTCCCATCGTTTTGCAAAAAAGAGTTAATTTTGCTTTTATTTAAAACTACTCCACAGCTGTATAATCAATCTCAGACCCCAATACACTATGCGGCACAAGGTAAACTAAAAGCGTTACAATAGCCGCAATAACAAACCATCCCCGACCTTTGCCAGGCTGTCTCCCTCGCCAAAGGGCAATACCCCAGAAAATAAACGCCACTAACGTTTTAGTATCGGTCACATCGTGCCCAAATGGCCAGCCTGTCCAGAATGCATCAAAGGCAAATTTTTGAACAATAGGTCCCAAAATTAATCCGCCAGCAAATAATAATCCAGCTGTCCAAAATGCCAAACGAAATGTGTTATCCCGATTTGCGATTGCCTCGAGCCCGGTGCGGGTAGCGAGCAGCATGGCGATGAACATAAATAGAATATGCGGCGATAAAACATAGCCAGGAACAGCGCCTTTAAAACGAATGACAATTGGTTCTTCGGTAAGCTGGTATTCTTTACTACTGCTTTCCACTAAAGTGATTTGGTACATCACTTTACCCGCTGCCGGCTGTTTGGGAATAGCAACTGTTATTTTATTATTTACCACTTTCAGCGTATCGCTTGTCCATTCATCATGGCTTTTATAACGACGCCATTTAAAAACACCGGTTACGGTTGTATCTGAAATGGCAAACTCCATTTTTGCATCAGCAGTAACTTCATGTGAACGTAATAACTTGTATTTTAGTGTTTCACCGGTGATTTCAACTTTGCCGCGAACCGGGTGTGTTGGTCCTGTCAATCTTTGATACACAACTGAAGCCAATGTAACAAATATAGTCAAAGTCCAAAGTAAGATTGTTTGTTTCCAATTTTTTTTACTCATAGAATTAACCTCTTTTTATATTATAACTGTTCTGTCTTTACGCCTTGAATATTATCAAAGTGATTATGGTTAAAATAATTGTAATAGTTCACAAAATTTAACTTCAGATACCACATTGATTTAATAATTGGTTGCAAACACCTAATTTCATGGTTTTATCTTTTAAATGAATTAAGAATTGTTTTATTCATCCTCTACGAGGATGTTAAATTCTTGAGACAATTTATTTTACAATAATAAAACATCTATGATGTTTCCATTCAAAAAAATATGAATTACAAATCCATCATGATATCATTTCACGATACAATTTATACAAAATTCCATCGTATTTGAGTATGTGAATAATTATTTACCTCGTAGAGGTAATATTATTGTAAAAATAGGCTTGTCCTAAAAATCTAAATCCTCGTAGAGGATTAATTATTATAAAATATTCATCCAGACATTAATCACATTAAATGTATTACGAAATTATTAACTGCTGAATATTAACTTTTAAACAATTAACGATTTTCCAGTCATTAGCTCCGGCTTGGAAATATCTAACACCCGGAGCATAGTAGGCGCAATGTCAGACAATTTTCCATCTTCGCGCAATTCAACTTTTTGGTTATCCGGGGTAATTACAATAAACGGAACCGGGTTGAGAGAATGCTGTGTATGGGGCAAATCATTTTCAAAGTCCCACATTATTTCGGAATTACCGTGATCGGAAGTTATCATCACAAAACCGCCTTTTTCTGTAAACAGGTCGACAATTTTCCCAACCTCTGTATCAACAGTTTCTAATGCTTTTATTGCAGCTTCATAAACTCCTGTATGACCCACCATGTCGCCATTGGCAAAGTTTAAAATGATAACATCATACAAATCTTTTTCAATTGCAGCTAACAGTTTTTCAGTTACTTCCGGTGCGCTCATTTCGGGTTGTAAGTCATAAGTAGCCACTTTTGGGGATGGCGCCAAAATTCTATCTTCACCATCGAAAAGTTTTTCTTCCCCGCCATTGAAAAAATAAGTAACATGGGCGTACTTTTCAGTTTCGGCAATTCGTAATTGGGTTAATCCTTGTTTGCTGACAACTTCACCAAAAATATCTTTTAATTGCACATCTTTGAATAGCACGGGAAAGGGGAAGTCTTCTTGATACCTGACGAGCGTTGTGTAAAACAGGTTTAATTTTAAATTGCGTTTGAATTCAGTAAATTGATCAAAGTTTAAAGCCATTGCAATTTCACGCATGCGATCAGCCCGGAAATTGAAAGTTAATAACGCATCGTCGTCTTCCAATAAATAATTTTTTTCGTCATAATCGACAATAATGGGCTCGAGAAATTCATCCGTTACATTTCGATCATACATTTCTTGTACAACATTTAGCGGATCGGTTGTGTGAACACCATTGCCTTTTGTTAATCCATCATAAGCTTTTTGAACGCGTTCCCAGCGATTATCCCTGTCCATTATATAATAGCGACCGGTGATAGAGGCTAATTTGCCAATGTTCTCTTTTTTCATAAATTCGATGATGTTTTTCAAATAGCCTATTCCGCTGTTTGGGGGTGTGTCCCTGCCATCAGTTATCGCGTGCAAATAAACTTTTTGAATACCATTCTTTTTTAAGATTTTTAAAATCTTTTTCAAATGATTATAATCCGAGTGAACCCCCGCATCGGAAAGCAACCCGGTTAAATGAAGCGGTTTATCATTTTCTTTGACGTATTTCATAAGCTTAATAAATTCGGGGATCTTTTCAAAGCTGCCGTCTTCAAAAGAATCAGTAATGCGAACCAGATCCTGTTTGACTACCCTGCCGGCGCCGATGTTCAGGTGTCCAACTTCGGAATTTCCCATGATGCCATCAGGCAATCCCACTGCTTTTCCATGGCAGGCTAATGTTGTCCATGGTTTGGTTTTGAAATACTTATCTAAATTTGGTGTGTGCGCGTTTTTTAATGCGTTAAATTTTTCTGAAGATTGAATGCCAACACCATCCATAATTATTAATAATAACTTATTCTTGTTCATCTGTTGTTTTTTCCTTATTATAAATATTGGCTAATATTTCGGGTTTACGAACTAAAATGTCTAATTTAGAAAAATTTTCATCAAATGCAAGTTTAAAAATAAATATTTTCAGTAAACGGTTACCATGTGTCAGTGAAGATAAAGATAAATAATTCCAACTGATGAGTTGCCAGCGGATACGAATTAGCGCTTTTAATAAATCCAGCCTGTACGAGTCAGAACCAAAAATAAAAAAATCTCGGTCACGGAATTAGAATCTTCGGCAAATTTTATTACTGATATGATTCGCCGAAGAAAACTCGTCACAGAAATTTAGAAGTTTTATCTGTTGTGTAAAAAATAATACTTGACATTATGTAAATAATATATTTCATTATTATAAATGAAGTTTTTTATTAAGAGAACCGCTATGACCAAAAATTTATTTCATAAATTATTTTTTTCATCCTTAAGTATTCTGTTTCTTTTGCTGGGTATCCATGGCAACAAACAATTGAAGCACAACCTTCGGGAACCTTTTAAATGGAAAAATCAGGGGAAAGAAGTTGTTATTACTGATATTCTTTCAGATCGATTTAAACAATCCGGAAGTGTAGTCAAAGGTGATTTATTAATTAAGGTGGAAGACAAAATCATTCAAAAAGGGCAGGAATTGGAGTTCCTTTTTGATACCGAAAAGTTCGACCTGAACAGACCTGTCTCTTTCACAATTCGGCGCGGCGCAAATGAGTTAATTGTTAATGACTATCCGGTTCAGAGATATAAGGACAGGTACATCAGCTTAAATCTCATTTTGGGTCTGCTGTTTTGGGGAATTGGTATTTTCGTCTTTCTTAAAAAACAGGGGGAAAAAGCAACCCTGGTTTTCTCATGGGCAGGTATGATCCTCACAGTTATGATTATGACCATCTTTCCTCGATATCCGCAAACCAGTCAGAGTTTCGAGTATTTGTTTAGCGCTGTTTTTTTTGCGCTCTATCTTTTAGCGCCAGCATTGATTCTCAATTTTGCTTTACTTTATCCCCAGGAAAAACAGGTAATCCGAACGTATAAAATTATTCCTTTTTTTCTGTTTATACCAAGCCTGGTCTTTATAACATTAATAGAAATTTCATACTATTATACGACTCAGTTTCAATCCCTGGAATATTATAGGATTTTTCAAACAACGTATCACTGGTTTAGAACCTATTACTTTCTCTATTTACTAATAAGCATCGGATGTATGATTCATTCGTACGCGCAATCGACATCAAAAGAAGCCAGAAATAAAATTCAGTGGATTCTGTGGGGACTTTGTATCGGAACATTTCCTTTTCTTTTTCTCTGGACTCTGCCGGAAGTGATAGGATTCTCGCCCCTGATCCCACAAGAGATCTATTATATATTTTTAATCGTGATCCCATTGGCATTTACTTTTTCAATCATTAAATACCAGGTTATGGACATTGAAGTTGTTATCAACCGAAGTATCGTTTATACCATTCTAACAGGAATTATTGTAGGGCTTTACCTTTTGGTTGTAGGCGTAGCAGGTCAATTCTTTCATGGGTTGAGTCAGGCAAATAATTTAATGATCATTATTTTTACGCTTGTGGCAGCGATAATTTTTTCACCGATCAAACAGCAGGTACAAGTGCTGGTTGACAAAACTTTTTATCGAATTAAATACGATTACCGGCTGGCGATAAAAGACTTTGGCGGAAGCCTGTCTGCAGCTAACACACAAGATGATTTGTTTCAATTATTTATAAAAAAAATCAGCATGGCTATTCCGATAAAAAAAATTGTCTTATTGCAACGGGATAATTCAACGAATAATTTTACAGTTCAAAAAAGCTTTGGATTATCAGATAATGAAAAAGGGAAATTCGGGATTAATTCTTCTTCCGAGTTGGTGCGAATTATTCAGCGGGTTCAGGCGCCGATGGCAAAAAAGGGAAGAACTGATTTAAGCGATATTGCCACTTTACCTTCTGAAACCATTCCGGGAGAAACCGGAATTGAGCTGCTTATTCCCATGGCATATCGAAAAGAGATCGCGGCTTTTTTGTTATTGGGAAGAAAACTGTCTGAAACCAGGTATTTTGAAGAGGACTTACTGTTATTAAACCAAATGATGGATATGGTTGTTCGCGCCCTTGAACGGATCAAATTGCAAGAGGAGATGATTCTTGAACGGGCAGAAAAAGAGAAGTTGGAAGAGCTAAACCAATTGAAGTCAGAATTCATCTCCCATGTCTCGCACGAATTACGAACACCGCTCACATCTATTTGTTGGTCAGTCGAAAACATGCTGGATGGCATTCCGGAAAAACCGAGTGAAAAGATAAAAACGTATTTGGAAGGAATCAATGATTGCAGTTTGCATTTGAGAAGAATGATAGAAAACCTTCTCGATATTTCAAGAATAGAGGCTGGGAAAATTGAAATCACTCCCGAAAAATTAAATCTGACTGATGAATTACAAAAATATTTGGATATTTCCAAACCCTTTGCTGATAAAAAAAACATTGCTTTAGAGTTTATACCGGGTAGAAAATTATTTGTAAATGCAGACCGGGACTGTTTGCAGGAAATTCTGATAAATCTTATTAATAATGCAATAAAGTATTCTCCCCGGGAAAGTGTCATAAAAATAGAAGTAAAAAAAACTAACGATAAACAAGCGATTATTTCTGTGATCGATCAGGGGCAAGGCATTCCAAAAGACCAACAGGCAAAAATATTTGAAAAGTTTCAACGAATCAGGACAGATAAAACAGCCAGGGAAAAAGGACTTGGTTTGGGATTGTATATCGTTAAAAAGTTGCTTGAGGCTCAGGGTGGACAGATTTGGGTTGAGAGTGAAGAGGGTAGGGGGAGTGTTTTTAGTTTTTCTTTATTGCTGGGGAGTGACATTGTGTAGTAGAATATCATTGATCAGTTTGTCTCCATACAATCCCGGTATCAGTGTAATATTGTCAAAACGACTGATTGCAATTGTGTCACTTTTTGTGTCACCTTGAAAGTGAAAAATAGTGAAAAGAAGTGAAATCGAAAAGTCAAAGTTAGATAAACAAGCTATCCTGTAACATATTGTTTATAAATAAAAAAGCCTTCAAGCTTAATAAACTCAAAGGCTGTTTTTGTGGCGCCTCCCAGAATCGAACTGGGGACACACGGATTATCAGTCCGAAGTCCATTATAGTTAAGTAGTTATGAATTTATTGTGATTGTTGAAGTTAGGATATTAAAAATTTGTGACTTTTACAACTTTGACTTTTCATTGTCCAAATATTGTCCACACAATTTTCCGATAATTTCTACCGCTTCAATTTTCCGTTCCCAATTAGTGTGAGTATAACTGCTCGTAATAGTACGTTTCGAATGTCCCAAAAGTTCTGCCCTGATGTTCTCCTCTATGCCACTCATTGAGAGATGCGATGAAAATGTGTGCCGCAAATCATGAAAACGAAAGTTAATTATCTCAGCTCTTCTCAAAGTAGATGCAAATGATTTTTTAATGGTAGTTAAATGTTTTCCGGTATCAGGATTGTGGAATAAATGTTTATTATCTTCATTAATGGTTTCAATTATTCCACTTAGAAAATTATTTATCGGGACATCTCTATCCACAGACCTCGTTGAATCAGCCTGAAAAACAGTCGTCAAACTGGACACTTTTTTGATAAAGCGAATCATGTTTCTTTTTTATTTCCTACGGAAAATTTAAACACTTTTCCATTTGGCAAACATGCTTTCAGGCTGTTAAGTTCATTGATAAGTCCTTTTTGTGCAGCCCGGTATCTGGGCACATCCAATGGTTCCAATTGCACGAACACAGCATGGTGAGTCGTTTTGACCCAGCCATGACAGCGGCTGATATGATCAAGAAGATTAACCAGATCACGCTTGTCACTGTAATGACGCTTTAACATATCAATAAGTGTCCGCCGCGCATTCCAGACCATCGACTGCACAAGGTCAAATAAATTTTTTGTTTCCTGATCGATGACTTTGAAACTTTTCTCGCCATCAGTTTCATCTTTCAAATTTATACGCTCAGGAATCTCTTTTAATTGCTCTTTAACTGCAGCCAGTTCATCTTCAAGTTCACTACGTTCATGCAATAATCTTTGACGCTTTGAATTTGAACGAACGCTGCCGTCTTTATTATAAATTTCAGCTACATCGGCTAATGTATTAATGATTTTTTGCAAGCCATTTTCAATTGTTCTTTTTTTGGCGCTTGTTTGTTTGAAAAGAGGATTTTTCATTTCCTGATTTTCACTATCCTCGGTTACTTTAATAAGCGGGACATAGTTCAAATTAAAACGATCTCCCATGTGTTTGAAACCATTTTCACTGGCGCCCCAACGTCCCAACATATTCTGTCCGAGGAAAATTTTATCCTTTTCAATAGCATCGTTACTCACGCATACCGGGCGTGTATTACTCTCAAGATTCCAAATAACGATGCGCCGCAGGGCAACGGAAACAGTTTTATCGGCATTTTGATACTGTTTCTTTTCCGGGAATTCGTAAAAACGATACGGCCGTTCATTGACAATAACTATATCGCTGAACAGATCATCTGATAATTCATTTATTTCTTTTTTATAAGTGTTTTTCTCCCATGTTACAAAGCGATAACCTGACATCTCCACAAAGTGTTCAACGCACCAACTTTCGCGGTCAGAAACTATTAACGGAGTGATCTGTTCATTAAATTGAGTTTGAAATTCTTGGGAAATATCCACGATATTCTGGCGTAAATCACCCTGGCCTTCTTCAAGGCTAAAATAAACGACACGGCCGGTGGCATCGTGGAAATAAATTGTTGTTTGACCCGGCATGACCAGGCGTCGTTGAGTTTTGTAGCCTTTGTGAACTTTTTCCTTACCGGAGTATGCCATAACGCACTAAAGTGCAGGCGAAGGCTGAGGCGAAGGCGAAGGAAAAAAAAGAATATCCTTAATCCTTGAATCTTATACCTTGCTTCGCCTTTGCCTTCGCCTCAGCCTTTTCGGTATGAAAGTTAATTGATCTGG
>JADHVV010000151.1 GCA_016783825.1 Candidatus Zhuqueibacterota bacterium
AGTATTACAAGTCAAATCTTCGTTTTTTGTGCAAAAGAATTTCTAACCCAGATCAATTAACTTTCATACCGAAAAGGCTGAGGCGAAGGCAAAGGCGAAGCAAGGTATAAGATTCAAGGATTAAGGATATTCTTTTTTTCCTTCGCCTTTGCCTCAGCCTTTGCCTGCACTTTAGTGCGCTGGGATATATTTGAATGAACATTGAGTTGTCAATCTCAAATCGAAATTTTACTGCAAAATCAGTCTCATCGATTAAATTGATAGAATTAATAAATCGAAATTTTTCCCCTATCTTGATTATTTGTTCTTTTGCACTTTCAATGTTCATTTTTTTTTCTCGAAGTTTTTTCAATTTTCTCTCTATAGTCTTAATACCTCCCAAAGCCATTTCCCAATCACTGAAATCATTTTCGACTTCAAATGAATATCCTTTTTTTTCTATAATATTTTTTTCCTTGAACATGTTAAAATCCATTTTATACTTCATTTCCAAGTTTCGAATAGTATGTTGATACCTGGCAAGTTTTCTTATAAATTCATTTTCAATTAGTCTTATGATTTTATTGTCGGATGATGTATCAGGGAAAAGCTCGGTGACATAGCTTGCTATTTCATCAGAAATTTTTAACATGACTGATTTCCTATTTTTTGGTGAGCTTAAGATTTGAAATTATGAATATAATATAAATTACAACACAATTTAGAAAAAAACAAGGAAAAAAATATATGTTTGAGCTAATGAGGAGTTCTTAAAATTTTGAGATAGATCAAAAGTATCGCACCAAATAAAATAACATCTTCCACCAAACGAGTATAGCCGATTTTTATTGCTTCAGAACTCACAGCAAAACAACCGCAGGAAATATCAAGTCCACGGATCATAGCTGAACTAATGGCAACAAAGAAGATAAATGATAGCGCAAGTAATATTAGCGCGGCGCCCTTTTTCCATTTTCCAAAAATCAAAACTAATCCGCACAACACCTCTAACCAGGGAAGGACAACAGCCGTGATTGTTACAAATAAATAAGGCAGCATTCGATAATTATCAATGTCCACGGCAAATTTTTCTGGATTAATAATTTTACCAACACCGGCAAAGATAAAAGTTACAGCTATTAGCCAGCTTAATATTAAAATGAAGTAATCCCATTTTCTACTTTTCATCTGGTTGAGCCCTCGTTTCTATCTGTGAATTACTCCAGTTTTTCCATCCTTTCAGTCCTCCAGGGTAAACAGCGATTCTCTGGTATCCAGAGAAAATCAGTTCATAAGCTAAAATTTCAGCTTGATCACACCCAGGTCCTTCGCAATAACAGATGAGCCATTTATCCTGCGGTAATGTTTCTGTGATATTTTTGTTTTTAAGGAGATCGTTATTAGAAAGATGGCGGGCGCCTGGTATGTGCTCTTTCTGATATTCTTTTTTACTACGCGCATCTAACAGTAAAGCCTGATCCTTTTTTAACAACTTAACAATTTCTTGGGTTTTTAGAAGGTATGGCTCTTGAATTGGATCGGTGCTATTCACCTCAATTTCAGGTAATGTTTGTGCCGGAATATTATCTTCCACAAATTCGATAGGCGGGTGGGAAAAACTGATGTTTACTTTGTTTGGATGAAACAAGTTGCTGCTAAATCCAATAATCAGCGCCAATATAATTATAAAAAATGCTTCGGTTAATGTTTTGTTTGGTAAAAATTTCAAATATATTCTCCAACTAAACTATCAAAAAAATTCATAACCCTATTGCTTGCTACTGGTCATTTTTTCTAAAATGATAATTTTTGATGTTTTGTCATGCCCGAAAGCCTGTACAGTTACATTATAATATAAGGAAATACAGACTGTGCTTCTTTCGAGCATCCATTTGATTAAAATTTAGGAGATCCCCGCACGCCCTGGCGCATCTGCGACTAAAAACGTGTGACCGAAGGGAATGCCTATGGTACGGGAATGACAGCGCGTCCCTACATAATATGAAAAGTGTCCGGTAATGAAACCCTATTGTTGAACATAAGATAATAATATGATTGTACTTCATCATTCGAAATTCTGTGTTCGATATTCGTTTTTTTGAACATCGACTATCGAATAATGAACTCTGAATTACGAAGTTTCATTCAAATAAATAGATTCTTCGCTTTTACGAATCTCTGACACTTTTTAGATACTATTTCAACTCTCTAATCCGAAGATTCCTAAACTCCACATGATCCCCATGCCCTAAAAAACCGATGTGTCCTTTTTCGCGGAGTAAGCCAGGATGATCTCTGCCATCCAATGTTCCGTTAGCGCTGGCACCTTCGATATTTGCACGAACGATTGTTTCTCCATTTAATATTACCCGGATTTGGTTTCCTTCGGCAATAACTTCCTGGTAATTCCATTTACCCACGGGATTTAAAAATCCGCGTTTCGCAGGTACCACACCGTAAATTGAACCATGGTACTGGTATGATTTTAACTTATCGTATTTCGGATGTGTATTTTCCAAAATTTGTAACTCCATTCCCTCGTAAGCAGCATTCCCCTTTAACGGTGCTCGAATCCCGAGTCCATTATTAGCACCGGGTGTTAACTTAAATTCAAAGCGCAGGATGAAATCGGAATATTCTTTTTGCGTGTATAAATTACCGCTGCTTTTTTCTGGATGGAGAACAATCTTGCCGTTTTCTGCTGAATAGCCGGTCGTATCACCTGTCCAGCCTGTCATGTCTTTACCGTTGAAAAGCAGTTCAAAACCTTCTTCTTTTTCTCTTGATGATAGTCCGCGAAAGTTCTTTCTCTCCTTAATTTCCCGAATGTAAATATTTCGGAAATAGAGTGGATTATGATGATTCTGGAGTTCAATCTGACCTGTTGGGTAAATTGGCGTATCACGTTCCCAGTAGTTTTCCAAAATTACATTATTAACAACAAGCACATCATTCAGATAAATCGTAACCTTTTCTCCAATCATGATGATACGAAATGTGTTCCACTCACCGATTGGATTGTCAGCTTTTACCAACGGTTTGCTGGGATTTTTTTGATTGTTATAAAGTCCGCCTGAACCTTCAGGCCATTGCGCAGTATCCCAAATTTGCACCTGTGGTGATCCCCGTAAATAAATGCCGCTGTCTCCTTCTTTTTGAATTTTCCAGTCAACTAACATTTCAAAATCACCGTAATCTTTGCCCGTGCAAAGACTTTGTCCACCACCATCAAAAAACAGTACGCCATCTTTCTGGACTTTCCAATGGGCCTGCATAATTGAATCAGCAATTGCCTGTTTTTTATCTAATTCTTCAGCAGACATTTTAGCACGTTTGGGGGGATTTTCCACCAGCCCTTTCCAAGCTTCCAAATCTTTTTCATTAAAGACTTGATCAAAACCAAAGTTGGTTAATAAGGTTGCCAGATAGTTATTTATCTTTTCCTGTTCGATTTTATTGTTTATGATTGATGCAACTTTTCTTAAAATACTAATTAATTCAGGAGAAGAAAGTCCATCTTCACCATTAGGTTTCGGCAGCGCAATCCTGCGAACCATCATTGCAGCATAGGTTTTTAATTCTTCCGCGTTCATAAAAAATGCGACATATTTCACTGATTCAATGGAAATGATCTCGGATAAACCCCGGAGAATAAGTTTCTTGTTTTTTGTATCATTGATTGCCGCCATAGCCTCTTTGAGCAATTCTACTTTTTTATAGTCAGGCATATCTGAATCCCTGGTCAGGCGGAGGTAGCCCCTTAATAATTGTGTTTTATGTTTTACGTTGTCCAGATTTTTAACCAACTCAATTTGGTGATTCGAAGCCTCGAACACTTGCCAGTTCGCTAATGTTCGGATGGCGCTGTCTTGAATATCAGCTTCTTTATTCTTTGTCAATTGAACAATCAATTCCAGACCGTTTGGATTTCCAAATAAAGCGAAAGGATCAAACAGCCCTTCTCGTTTTTGGTTTTTGAAAAGTTTTAATATTTTTAAAAAGTCATTTAGCCTTTTATCCGAATCCTGAATATCAGCAGCACTTACGGCAATTGCTTTTTGTAGAGCAATAATTTCTTCTTCATTTTCTGTCAGCCGGAGCAATTCAACCAATTTTTGAAGATCTTTTTCTGTGGCTAATTTTTCGAACGCGCTTATCGCTGCCAGCCTTACGTCAGCATCTTCACTGGAAGTGAGATCCCACACAACATCGACTTTTGTTTTTGCTCTGCGTTTTGAATAAATTTCCAATATTGAAATTTGCGCTGCAGCTGGCAAAAAATGGATAGTTTCAGCCGAGGCATTAACAACAATGTCTGTATCAAGCGTGAGCAGTGATTTCTGAATGATCGCTAATTCTTCATCATCCGCTTCTTTCATAGCAGATAATAAATCATGAACACCATCATTCTTTTTCAATTTAGTGACGGCTGATATTGCCGCTAACCTCACATCAGGATCACTGTCTTGCATGGATTCAATCAAAATAGGGATTGCAGTATTATCACCGCGAGAACCCAGCATTGATACAATTTTTGTTTTTGTGGCTGGTGTTACTTGATCCATTTTTTTGATCCATTGAGCGGTTGCTGCTTCGCCTGGAATTCTTGCTGCTAATCCCAGCGCGCCCGCCTGCAATTGCGAATTGAAAGTATCCATCGTATTGAGTAAATCATCAAGCGCTTTTTCTCCGAGAATATCCACTAATGTGGCTAAAGCTGAAATGGCTATGTTTGATTCAGAAGCGTAGGAACGTATCATCTGTCGGCATAGTTGAACTGTTTTGTTTTTATTTCCAGATTCAGCCATTCGGCGGGAGTAAAGTATAAAATTGCTGGGGATTAAATTCCGTTCGTAAGCTGAAGCTGTGATCAAGGAACGAGACAACACTGTTTCTGCTGATGGATCACCAATGTTTGCTAGAGCATAAAGTGTTGTTTGCCTTACTTTATCGTTTTTACTTTCAGCGTATTTCAATAGCTTTTTTGATGCAGAAGAACAGCGAAGATCACCCAACGCTTTGATAATCGTAACGCGGTTTTGGTTTTCAACCGATCCCAATGCTTTGACCAAAACCTTTTTGACTTTTGCGCTGCCAATGGTATATAGCGCTTGCGTCGCTGGTTCGCACAATCGCTTATCTTTAAGATATTTGCTCAACGTTTTTACTGACTCATCTTTTCCAACCAATTGAAGCTGGCGGATTAAAAATGCTTTGACTTCATTGTCTTTTGCAAATTTTAATCCTTTGATCAAAGCTTTAGCATATAACTTACGCTCACTATCCGCACTTCCTCGATTGGCATATATTGACAAACCATGTAAAGCGAAACGGCTGTTTGTATCATTACCTATCCCCGGCGGTAATAACGATTGGCAAACCACTAAAATACCATCTGAACCAAGTTTAAGTAATTCTGCCGAAAGCTGATTTCGCTCTTCAGAGCTTTGCGCTGGGTATTTTGTCAGCACTTTAGCGACTTTTGATTTTAGAATTTTATCCTTTCCCGCAAAACCATTGGAAAAAGAAATTAACAAAACTACGATCAAAGCAAAAAGCAAAAATTTATTACGAAACATTATGTTCTCCAAATAACTTTATAAAGTTAACTATTTATTTTGTGACCAGGTGTTTCATTCAGGCCTGGTGGATTAATGGAGTTATGGAGCATTGAAGTTATACGAATCTTAAAGTGGTTTTAGTATTTATATTAATAATAGTTTTCGGAGTGCATTGCCTTTATGCGATGCGCAATCCATAAAGGTCTTCCTTACTGTAAAAATATAAATATTAATTGATCCGCTTGTGGAGAATGCACTCCGAAAATATAATACTCAAAACCACTTTGGCGTGAATATAACAATATTCATCACTCCAACACTCCATCAATCCTGAACTCAAAAATAAACCAATCGAAATTATATCAACAAACTCCAGTATTCCAGTACTCCAATAATCCATTACTCCATCACTTCATTAATCCCGAAGCTAAAATGACCTCCCCAAAAATTAAATAGCCCCCTCATCAAGCAGGCTATAGATGCCATGGCGCACGCATGGGCTGACGCACAAAATGATTTGCTTCTTCATCATTTATGAATACTAATTTATCAGGATCGAATTTTAAAGGTCTTCCCAATCTCACTGCAATTTTCGCCAAATTGACCAGGGTACAGGAACGAAAACCGTTTGCTTCATTCAGGGCAAATTTTTGACGAGTTCTAACAGCCTCGCTGAAATCTGTTACCTGTGGCTCCGGATCCGGCAGCGTAGCTAATTTCTCTTTTAAGCCCGGAATATCTGATTCAAGATTTTTGTATAATTTCCCTTCGGGGCCTTGAATGAATGGCGCATCCTTGTCTCTTAATTCGCCATCAAGAATTATTTTGCAGCCATCCGCATATTTTAGTTCAACCCGGTGCCATTTTCCGCAAGCATCAGGATGCTGCTGCGGACATTCCGCTGTTATTTCAATGGGGCTTGTGTTATCTTTTTCCAATAAATATTGAACCGGATCGAGATAGTGCATTCCCATATCTCCGAGACCACCGCCGTCATAATCCCAATAGCTGCGGAAATTACTATGCACACGATGCGGATGGTAAGGTTTGTATGGCGCCGGTCCCAGCCAAAAATCATAATCTAAAACCTTTGGTACTTTTTTGGGTTTAAGATTTGTCCTGCCACTCCAGTAAAATTTCCACTCAAATCCGGTAGCGCCACTAATAGTAACCGTCAGGGGCCACCCCAAAATCCGTGATTGAACAATTTTTTTAATTGGTTTTACGGTACTGCCATAACCATAAAAATTACCCTGGAAGCGAAACCAGGTATTGATGCGAAACATCCTTCCATTTTGTTGAACAGCTTCAACAACTTTTTGTCCTTCGTAAATTGTTCTGGTCATGGGTTTTTCGCACCAGATATCTTTTCCGGCTTTTGCCGCAGCAATTGAGATAAGTCCATGCCAATGCGGTGGTGTTGGGATATGTACAATATCGATATCTGATCGTTCCAATACTTCTCTAAAATCTTTATAACCTTTGACTTCGGATTCGGATAATTCCAACGCCCTGTTCAAATGATTCTCATCCACATCGCACACAGCAAGCAATCGGGTGTCTCCGTAGCGCAGGTGTGCTCTACCCATTCCGCCAACGCCGATGACAGCTTTTGTCAGTTGATCACTTGGGGCTGTGTAGCCATTTCCTCCCAACACGTACCGTGGAACAATTGTAAATGCGGCTGAAGCAGTTAGAGATTTTTTAATAAAATTCCGGCGATTAATCATATTTGTTTTTTCCATTTCGTGTAAATCTCCAATGAATAAACAAACCAGGTTTCTTCAGGAAACCTGGTTTGTGAAAGTAAATGTTATCTTTTTTCAGTTCCCGGCACTGGAATTGATTTATCAATATCAACCGATCCCCATTTCAACTCTTTTGGACCATATTCCAAATCAGAGCTCATCATTTCATCCCACGTCACCTCTTTACCTGTGTATGCAGAAATACGCCCCATTATTGCTAACAGGTTTGATTTAGCTGTATTTTCAGCTTCATTGAAAGGTTTATTTGTACGAATTGCAGTTACTAAATCAACATGTTCCTGCACATAAGGCGAAACAGTTTCTCTCTTGATGGGATCACCAGCTTCATTCTTTTCATAAGGATATTCCCATACAACATTGCCGCTGTGGTCTTTTATCATGTCACGGCAGTTTGAGACACCTTTGGTACCCACTACCCATTCTGATACGTTATTCACGCAACCGTTGATTTGGCGGCACATGCTGTGCAGATGCATACCGTTTTCGTAAACGAAATCCACACTAAAATTATCAAATTGATCACCAGTTACCCGACGCTGCCTGGATCCAAAACCGACAGCTTTAACCGGATATTTCCCGGTGTACCAGTTAATCACATCAAGGTTGTGAACATGCTGTTCAACAATATGATCCCCTGACAACCATGTCCAATTGACCCAATCTCGGATCATATATTCCATTTCGGACCAACCGCTTTTTTTCGTTCTGTACCAGAGTTGACTCGAGTTCCAGTAGCAATTCGCTGAAACAATATCACCAATCGCACCGTTGGCGATCTGTGCGTAAATAGAATTATAGGTTCTTTGATGTCTTCTTTGAGTCCCGGTAACTACACTTAATCCCAGGTTTTTGGCTCTTTTTGCAGCGCTTAAAACTGATCGCACACCGACAGGATCCACGGCAACAGGTTTTTCCATAAATACGTTCTTTTTTGCTTCAATTGCAGCAGCAAAATGTTCCGGGCGAAAAAAGGGCGGCGTTGCTAATATAACCATGTCCACATCGGCAGCCAGCACTTCTTTGTAAGCATCAAAACCCAGAAATCTGTTTGCTTCAGGAATTTCCACATTATGTTTCTCTTTTAATTTTCCCAAACAGCCTTGCATTCGATCAGCAAAAACATCGGCTAAATGAGTTATTTTTAATCCAGTTCCAGCGTCTAAAAAGTTGATGGCAGCGCCGGTTCCCCTGCTACCGCAGCCAATAAGACCAGCTTTAATTTCTTTACCTTCCGGTGCTTGGTCTAAAAATTGTGGTAGTTCTGCTGGTTTGAACTTGCCCTGACAACCCAATACCATCGCAGCTCCAGCAGCAGCGGCACCAATACCAATAAATTGACGACGAGAAAAATCTTTTTCCATTTTGTTCTCCTTAATACAATTAATAAGTAAGTTCATTAAAAAAAACCACTAATTACACTAATTGCACGAATTTTAATTTCACTAATTTCAATAAAATCAATATTCCTTCGGCAGATTACTATTATTGATTGATTCGCCGAAGGAGAATTAGTGAAAATTCGTGAAATAGTGGTTAAAAATTTTTTAGAGTAAACTCATAAATCATTTATCAAATTCACAAACCACCCTAAATCCAACTTCATTATTATCAGAATACCACCAGAGACTTTTTGGCATTTGCGGATCAGTCAGCATCCAGGAATCATGATGAGTAATATCTCGATCAGCAACACGGATTTTGACAGCATCATTTCTGAAACATCCGCCTCGAATGACGTGTTCCTTTCCAGATTCAGGACCTGTCGGATTTATTATAATTTCATTTTGTTGGTATGAAGAATAAGATTTTAGCGAATAATAATCTGAACAGAATTCTTTGACATTCCCTAACATATTTACTAATCCAAAAGGATTCGGTTTTACAAAAGAAGGCGGTTGTGTTTTGCCCTGACTATTTTGATTATAAACAACATAGGAATTTATTACACTGGTATCAGCGCCAAAAAATTTATTCCAAATCCTTTGTTTTGAATATTTTTTGGGATTACCTTCAAAAAAATATGCGCTCTCGGTTCCACCTCTTGCTGCATATTCCCATTCAGCTTCTGTCGGCAGCCGGTAATGTTTACCTGTAACTTTAGATAACCATTTGCAGTATTTTTGGGCAGCGTAAAATGTCATTGTGATGGCTGGTCTTTTTCTTTTTCCCCAACCCTGGTCAGGATTGCCATAAGCAGGTGTTGGCCCGGTAACGACATCAAATTCACTGTTCAATTTACTGGAAATGATTTGATCTTCCGTTCTGCCTTCGCCTGATGCTTGTTTTTTGAATTCTTCAAATTCATTCCAACTGACTTCTGCTTTTCCCATCCAAAAGGAACTGATTCTCACATGTCTTTGAGGTCCTTCATCATCTTCCCGGAAAGGTTCCGATTCAGGGCTGCCAAGCATAAATTCTCCGCCTGGAATGGCAACCATTTCAAAACTAACCGTTGATTTGGGTATTTTTTCCGTAAAATTAATGAATGAGTCAACGTTAGCTGGCTCGTAAAAATATACTAAATCTTTTTTATCTGTCACGGATACAACTTCAACTGGCTTATCGTGATAATGCCCAACTTCCAAATGGCAATTAATACAGCGTAACTCATCCGCATGCTGTTCGTAATAGAGATGCGCGTCTTCGCCTTTTTTAGTCAAGCCCTTTGAAAATAAATTTTGATGACATTTTACACAGGATTTTTTATAAGTGAATTTTATCGCATGTTCACGTCTCGATTTTAAGTCCCAATCGATTTTTGATTTATCTTTAAAAATGGTTCCCCAAAGATCCCTGATGCCTACTTTGGTTTTTTCTGTGAGATAAGCAATTCCACCAGGCGGCAAATGGCAATCCACACAATGAACAACCGTACCGCTTTTTGTATCTTTATGAAGTCCCTGTTTCCATGAAATTGTCGAATGCGGATGAACATGACAGGCTTCACAGAATTTATCGGATGAAGTGTATTCGATACCTGCTTTACTTAAAAAAACGAACGCTATTCCGAGTATAAAGGCAACTATAAAAAGATGTTTTTTTAGAAAATTTTGTATTGGTTTGATGGGATTAAGTTTCATGCTTTCTGTTTCTTTATTCATTTTTCGATTTAATATAATTGTATCAGTTCAAATTCTATATTAGTTGAATAACTGTCATTCTGAACGCGGGAGGGGATTGGGGATGTTAGGTAGTGAAGAATCTCTCTATCATCATAAAAGATTCTTCACTTCCCATCCAACATCCTAACCCTCCCCTCGTTCAGAATGACATTTTAATTAAAAATCATCACAATAGCGATACGCCTCGATCACTGCCTTTTCTCCCTGAATACCGGATTTGCTTTTACCATGTTCCATACAAAGAACACCATCATATCCCTTCATGTGGATATGCCGGAAAATATTTTTATAATTGATTTCACCGGTCGTCGGTTCTTTCCGCCCGGGATTATCGCCTAAATGAAATGCTGCTATTTCATCGTAAGCTATATCTATATTGGGAATTAGATTTCCTTCTGTAATTTGCTGATGATAAATATCATTAATAATTTTACAGCTGGGACTGTTGACTGCTTTGCAAATCATGTAGGTTTGCGGGATTTTTGTTAAAAATAATCCGGGATGATTTGTCCAAGCGTTCAGCGGTTCAAGTACCATAACCAAACCAGCCGGCTCTAAAATTTCACAGCAAAGTCTCAGGTTTTCGATCACATTAGTTGTTTGGTAGTCCCATTCCAAGCCTTCGTCAAATCTCCCAGGGACAACCAGCGCCCATTTGGCATTAATCCGTTTCGCAGTCTCAACTCCCTCTTTCATTTTTTTGATCAGCATTTGCTGAATTTCTTTATCACGGGTGACAAATGATTTAACTTTAAAATCAGCGTATAACACAAATGGACCCAGATCCATATTTCGTTTGGCTAACTCATTAGCGATTTTTTCCTGCAGTGAAACAGGCTTTCTCATTATACCGTTATCAAAAATCGCTCTGAAACCCTGTTCATCCATAAATTTAATTTGATCAATTAAATTTTTGCCAGCATGTTCTTTGAACATTCCGAATCCGGGCGCATATTTGAGTTTAAACTTGTCATTTTGGGGTGAAGCTTTTACTTCTTTAAAAGGCATCCCCGCAGTGATAGCAGCAGATGCTGCAATTGATCCAGCTAAAAAGTTACGACGAGTAATTTTTTTTGCTTCTTTCATTTTATTAACTCCCAATCTGGTGAGCCAGAAATTTTATTAACAGTTATGATCCGTTAATTTATGATAATTCTTATTGTAACATAAGGTCAAGGTCGAGATCAAGGTCAAGAAATATTAGATTTTTTCTTGATCTCGACCTTGATTTACAATTCTTTAACATAAATATTTCTGAAATAAACCGGGGATCTGCTGTCGTGATTCTGCAGACCAATGTAACCTTCTTTTGCAAAATCTCTTATTTTGCCGCGCGGTTCCGCATCCCAGTCGAGAACCTGTTTGTTGTTCAATTCA
>JADHVV010000152.1 GCA_016783825.1 Candidatus Zhuqueibacterota bacterium
TTCCCTGCTGCCAATTTTGGATTTGGTTGTAAATAAAATTCTTGATGCCATCTCTATCGCTATAATCGAAAAACGTCCCGCATCCGGTCTCATTGAAAACATCGTTTGCATCGCCTTCTGTGGGTCCAATTCCTAAAATGTATCTGCCGGTAGCCAGGTATTCGAACATTTTTCCCGGCACAATTCCTTTTTTGGTTGGCGTGTCATTAATAATCAACAGTAATAAATGAGAAAACACAATCGCCTTTATTGCCTGCTCGTGCGGTACAAAATCATGGAAAAATAAAAATTCGTCTATTTTAAAATTGCTGATCTCCTTGCGAACAGTTGCGTCAACATTGCCGTAAAAATGAACCTGGAATTTTTTAGCTTCGAATTTTTTTTCATGTTTTAAATCGGCAATGGCTTGATAAAATGATGGCGTGTATCTATTGAACGGCAGATTGCCGATATAGGTCAATATGAATTTATCTTTTGGTGGATCGGGTCTCTTTTTTGGATAAACATCCGCATCGAATCCATTGTAAACAATGTGTGTTTTTTGGAGATTTATATTTTTATGATGATTTACAATTTGATCACGGCAACTTGGGCCCACAACTGTGATGGCATCAGCCCTGCGCAGCACTTTACCTTCAAGGTGTTTATCCAATGCGACTGTGAGAAAACTTCTTTTTAATTCACCATAGTAGTCAATGTTGATCCACGGGTCTCTAAAATCAGCCACAAACGGAAGTCCGGTTTTACGGGCAATGGAGTTTGCAATAAGATGAACCGTATGCGGCGGGCCGGATGATAGCACTAATTTAATATCTGGATCGTTTTTAATTGTTTTTATTCCAGCCTTTACACCCTGTCGGTACCAGCCAATTCTACCATCCGGGATGAATAAATTCATTCGTATTTTATTGGCAATTTTTTCTTTCCACGAGGCTTTGGAATGTGATGAAAGAACCGCTAAAGGGATTTTTTCCTCCTTTTTTTTCCCGGTGAATTTGCGATATAATTTGTAGGGCTCAAAAAAATCGGTTCTAATTACCTGAGTGTTTGCAGGTACGCGCTCGATAAGTTGAGGATCAACCGTGGTATAATCGCCTTCATTCACAGTTAAAACTACACATTGCCAGCCGCTTTTTGCCATGTGTTGAATAATACGAATAATTCTTTGCACTGAAGGTCCGCCGGCTGGTGGATAATAATATGTGATGAATAGAAATTTTTTCAAGATATTTTCTCTGCATTTTGCGCATGGATCAAATGTCCACACGGATCAAAAACCCACGCGGAAATTAATCTTTATTGCTCAATAAATCTAAACACGAATTTTCTACAAGGATCAAAAACCCACGCTGAAATTTATTTTTTATTATTTTATCCGTGTGGGTTTTTGATCCGCGTGGGCAAAACTCTCTATTTCCTCAGCAAGCCGCTCCCAGGAAAACCGCTTTTTATAAACCCGCACATTTTTTGAAAAATTATCTCGCTTGTTCAATTTGAAAAATTTTAAAACTGCTTGTGCCAATTCATCGGGATTTTCCGGTGGAACAGTAAATCCTGTTTTTCCTTCATCGACCACTTCCGGCAATCCGCCAACATTTGTGGTGATAACAGGTTTATTATAATTGTAAGCAATTTGAATGATTCCGCTTTGCGTGGCTGTAATGTATGGGAGAACAACAACGTCTGCGGCGCTATAAAACATGCCGACCTTTTCATTGGGAATATAATCATCAAAAATTGAAACGGAATCCTGAATGTTTAATTCTTCAATTATCGATGTGTAATTTTCTTTCTTATCGTAAAATTCACCAGCCACAACCAATTTCACATCCATCTCTTTCAACAATAATGGCATGGCTTGAAGTAAAATATGCAAACCTTTATATTGCCGGACATAACCAAAGAATAAAATAACGTTATCATTTTTCTTCAAATTAAGTTCTTGCCTGGCTTTTTCTCTCGTATAGTTATCCTGAAAATGGTCATAAACCGGGTGGGGCGCTTCGCGATAATTTGCCTGGGGGCGATAGTAGAGCAACGATTGTTTCACTATATTTGACATGACGATAAAATAGTGCACATTCCACAACCCGATTCGAGTCAGGAACCGATCTTCGGGGCGACTCTCGTGGGGAACAATGTTGTCGCAGATGTACATGATCTTTGTTTTCGTGAGCAGTCGTGTCAGGAATGAAACAGCCGCATAACAAGGCGCAAAAAACGGCATCCAATATTTATAGATAATCAAATCGGGTTGGTATTTGTAAATTTTCAAAAATGTTTTTATCCAACTTAACGGACCAATCGAGTCCAAAATTGGTTCACTGGGGAGTTGTTCTGTTTCTTCACTCAAATCCTGTTGTGTTTTTCCGGGAAAAAATATTGCCGGGTATTGTCGTTTGAACGAAATGATCTTTACTTCGTGCCCATGCTTTATTAATGTTTTATATAATAAGGCGACATAATGAGCTATGCCGCCACGCATGGGGTATGCTGTGCCGATGATGACGATTTTCATTTAATCTCCGAATATGGAAAACGAAAAGTGGCGTGTGTTAATGGAGGCAATTATTTGATAAACCGAGTAAAGTAATCATCTATTTCATCTCTCAGTTCAATGCCTACTCTTTCAAAACAGTCAAGTAAATCCTTGTACGCACCTTCTCCACCAAGAAAGTCCCAAAATTCTTCGGCTACTTTCAATTCTCTTTTCAAGTCCAGCATCCCAGCCATCGTCCAACGGCTATATGGTTTTGGCTCGTATGGATTATAAGGAATAGCGATCAATGTATTTATTTTTGCTTCTGGATTTTCCGATAAAACAGTTGCTGTCCACTCTAACAGAGTTCGTTTAAATTCTTTAAATCCGCCTTTATTTGGCTTTGCTGTTTTAATATCGAATAAATAAATTTCTCTATCACTACTTTCAAGATAAACATCTACTCTTGTTGGTTTTACAGTTCTAATTTCACCTTTTTGACAAACTCTTCGAATTATTTCAATTTCTTTTTGTTTGTCCGGTTCAATATTAGCAGCAGTCAATTCATCCATAATTTTTTGAATTTCAAACTGAGCCATTGTACTAATTTGTGTGCCGGATTTTATTTGATGTTTTGCAATTTTAAATCTACTTGAAGCCAAAGAAACAGCGACCGGTTCAAAAATAGTTGATCCAAAATTTGTGTTAAGCGAATGAATAAAAGCGTAAAGTGCAAGTCTGTCTTTACCAAGTAATCTTGTGTGAAATGGCATTACAGCTGGTTCAGGATTATATGTCTCAAATCTGTTTCTTAAACTATTCCTAATTGTATCTTCGACAGATCGTATTTGCTCTTTTGCTAATGCCATTAATTTTCCTTCAAGTGAAATATTATTTCAGCATATGCCGCTTTATCTTTTTCTGTTCTGTTTAACACAGGTCTCTTGTATTGATTTACAATTTTCATCCCCGATTTTTCGGCAATAGTTGTGTACATATTGTATTTGTCGTTTGCAACAAGAAAGACATTGTAATCGTTTTGCATGTATTGTTTTGAGTTATTTAATACTTGTACTATTCCTTCTATATATGAATTTCTTGCAACGACTCCTTGTCCTTTATACAGTGGACCGATTTCTAATTCATCATGTCTTTCAAATCCAAATAAATCATAAGCGTAGGCGTGTTGTTCGTGATAATCGATTAAACCTACATAAGGCGGACTTGAAAAAATACCTTTAATTTTTTGAGCCTTTGCCAGTTTTCCAAACTTTGGATTTTTCTCAGACAATTTTAAAAATATATTAATATTTCTTGCATCTCCTTGTAAACAATTTTGATAAGTTTCTGTTCTTAACTTGTTAAATTCAGAAAGTCTTTTAACTGTATCTTTGCTGTATCTCTCCCACCAAGAAAGTATTGAAAACAAAGGTTTACATATTTTGCCGTGTTTTCCGCAATAATATGTTTGAGTGACAGGTTCTTTTAGTGTTGCTAAATCTGCATGTGTTGTTGCTCTGCAAGACCTAATTGTTCGGCTAATAATTATTGTGATAATTTTCTTTGTCGATGAATTTTTAACTTTTTTCAGTTGTTCAAAAGTAAAGTCAATTTCTTTCTTTACAGGTTCAAGATACCATTTTTCAAGAAAACTGCTTGATTTGTCTTGTCTGATTTTTAAACTGTATTTTTCACGTAATTGATGGAAAATTTCGGCAAATTCCTTTTCTTTTTGGGGTGTATAATCTCTTTCTATTATCTCTTTTTGTCTTACTTTTATTTTGTATTCAGGTGATGGAAAGAATTTTTTATTGAATACATTTAATTCTTCAAGCAATTTATTTTCAAACTGAAAATTCTTATTTGTAGAAATGAATTCCTTTAATGCAGAAGTAATCTTTTTTATCTCGATGCTTAAATCATGAAAATCAACTTTTCCAACTTTCACATTTGAAATAAGAGAATTGAAAGCTGAAATGTCTATTCCAATAGCATGCATTCCTAATTCATTCGCTTGTACCAATGTTGTTCCACTTCCAGAAAAAGGATCAAGAATAATATCTCCTTTATTGAAATATATTTCTTTTTTAAAATTGTCATTATGGTCGTCAATAAAATATTCAACCAATTGTGGTATAAATTTACCTTTATAAGGATGTAATCTGTGAATGTGTTTTGTGGTATCTTTTTCTTTCAGATTATCAAACGATAATGCCCAATTTAAATCATCTCCCAATTTCTCGCGCCAATCAGTCTCGCGTTGTCCATTAAAACTTTTATAATAGTTAATTAAATCGTATTTGTTTACAGCAGCATTTCCATTGTCTGCATACTTTTTTACTCTTCCATATTGAATTAGATATGAAATATTAGAAGTAGTAACATTTTTATTCAGATGGTTACTTGCCCATAAACTTGCTTCTTTTATCGATAATAATTCGGTCATATATTTATCTCATTGTTAAACATTAAAAATATAATTCTTTCCTAATCTCGATCTTGACCTTGATCTCGACCTTTTTTAAGCTACCAATAACCTCTCACACGCCTCCACAACCGTATTAACATAAATGTGTTCCATACAATTGTTCGGACAAACGGGCGAGAAATAACAATCACAGTCAATTGCCGGTTCTATTATTTCTCCTGATCTGTAAAGTTCAAACTCATTTTTGTTAAAAATATTATTAAAGAGAATCAATTTTTTTTCAAGTCCGATGGCGATGTGCATTGCCATGGTTACAGCGGTTACCATTAAATCAATTTGATCTACCAAATTGATGAAGCGGGTTAAGGGAAAATGTCCCAAATAGGTTGCCCCACTTTTTTCGGCGATGCTTAAATTCTTCTTATGTTCATCAGGTCCGCCCAAAATAATAACGCCGTTCCCGTTTTCTTTTAATTTTGAAGCCAGTTCAATCCAATTTTCTTCAGCCCAAAGCCGGGAAGTCCACCTGCCGCCACAGCCTGTATTTAGCCCGATAAGCGGTTTATTTTCAGGAATATCCCAGTTGAGGTCTTCTTCTGAAAAATTACTTAAAATATATTTTTCGCCCTTAAACATAAAACCACAAATCTCAAATATTTCTTCGGGATAGCTTTTAGTATTTGCTTTATTGACAGAGTCAAAAACACCTGTTAATAACTTGTGCTCTGCATCCGGATCAGCGGAGGTGCATCTATTCAAATCACTCAGCAAAAAGCCTTTCTTTTTATTTGCGAAAATTTGATTTGCCAGTGCACAAGCTTCTGCATCTTTGTCCAAATTAAATAGAAGATCGAATTGTGACGCCTGAAGAATCAAGGTGTGCTTTAAATCAAACGGATAAATTTTATCCACCCAATCAGCCGGGACTAATTCGGGTGAGAGCGTTAACCAGGTGATGTGAGCGTTTGGATACACTTGTTTTAATTTTCTTAACAACGGAGTAGTGCGAATGACATCTCCGGCAGCGCCCAGTTTAATAATTAATATTTTTTCTTTTATTGGGTCGTAATATCCACAATTTCCACACTCGACATTTTTTTGTTTGTGATAAATGCAGGGAAGATCGCCTTTGAAATGACGGCAGTTTTCATTAATTTTCATTTAATACCTTTAAATTACTTTTCAATCAATTTAGATATATTAGCAATAAACTCTTTAACTTTAGGAAGCCAGGGTTCAATATCCGGAGCTTTAAAAAACACAAAATCTACATAATCGCCTTCTTGTCTTGAATCAAACAAATTATTATAGAGTTCTCCTTGGTCTTTACTGATTAACCCGGTCTTAACAAAATTTTTATTAAATATTGATTTTACTCCACTATGCTTGCTAGAAGCGTAATCATTCTTTTCCAATAATGCAATAACAGCATAAAAACAAGCATAATATAGTCTATTTGCACATGCGTTCCAGTGATTTGCTTCTTTCATTAACAACGCTTCTTTGTATGTTTCTTCTGCTCGCTTAAGTCTGTATTTAATCAAATCACTTCGACAGTCTTGGCTCATAGTGTTATTCCTTCTCTTTCAATATTATGTTTGAAAGGTAATACTGAATACCTGGGAGAATACCACTCTTGTTTTGATCTAACAATTGTACTTAATATTTCATCAGTTTCTAATTCAATTTCATACATGCTGTTCCTGATTTTAATCGTTAAATTCATATCAACAGGCTGATCAACAAGAATTAAAAAATCCCAATCCGAATATTTTTTTGCTTCACCCCTCACGCGAGATCCATAAAAAATAATATCAGCATTAGGAGTAATTGTGTGAACGCGCTTTTGGACTCTATTTAACAAGTTCGTTGCTTTTGTTGTTTTCTTTTTCCATTCTTTTATCGTTATCATAGAATTTCTCATTTTTGAAAATAATTTATGACTCCAAAACATTCTTCACTGAGTAGTCATCCTGCCTTTTCTGTGTTTCGGTAATCATTTCTCCAAGTAATCCAATTGAAATAAACTGAATTCCCACAATAACCAGCATAACAGCAAGAAATAGTAGCGGTCGGTTACTTAAGAATTTATCTGCAAATATTCTTTGGTATGCCAATACGAGATTCATCACAAAGCCAACTAAAAAGCTAAATAATCCGATACTGCCAAACAAATGAAGCGGGCGTTTTTTAAATTTATGGAGAAAAACAACTGTGAACAAATCGAACAGTCCGGCAGTAAACCGGGAAAAGCCAAATTTTGTTTTTCCGTATTTTCTGGGATGATGTTTCACCACCTTTTCGCCAACCTTAAATCCCTGCCAGTATGCTAATACCGGAATAAAGCGATGAAGCTGTCCATAAATTTGGATATTTTTTATTACTTCGTTGCGATAAGCTTTTATCCCGCAATTAAAATCGTGCAGCCTGATCCCTGAGAAAAAACTGGTTGTTAAATTATAAAATTTTGAGGTTGTTCTTTTGATAAATGGATCATACCTTTTTTTCTTCCAGCCGGAAATTAAATCATAACCACCTTCTAATTTTTCAATCAACCCGGGTATCTCCTCCGGATCGTCCTGGAGATCTGCATCCATTGTAATCACATATTTTCCCAGCGCTTCTTCAAATCCACACGAAAAGGCAGCGGATTTCCCATAATTTTTTCTGAATTGAAATACGCGTACGTTTTTATCTTTTTGAAACAAGTCCTCTAATAGTTTAAAAGAGCCGTCTATTGAGCCGTCATCGATGAAAATTATTTCGTAACTTCGTTTAAATTTTATTAGGACCGAAGTCAATTTTTCATACAATTCCGGCAAAGATCCCTCTTCGTCGAAAAGTGGAATGAGTATGGAGAGTTCAGGATTTTGGTTTTTCATAAATTTTTCACTCGGATTAAAATCTTTCTGTCAAATGTATCTTCTTTACATTCTCCGGCACCTTAATCATAAAATCCGCTTCTTTCATCCGCGCATTAACATCAGAATTTGTAAACACAAAAGTTAAACGGATTTTCCTTTCGGGCTGAAAAATACGAATTGTTTTAGGCAGCCGCACGCCCTTTATTTTAATAAACTTTTTATACTCAAATTGAATCAAAATATTATTATTGCTGTCGATTAGCTGGTATTCGGTAACAACAAATTTTTTAGGATCAACCCAAAATTTCATCGCGCCATATTCATCGGAGCCGATAACGAGATATTTATTTTTATCAACTGTTAACAACTCTTTTTCAAATGATTTTAATAACTGTATGCCTGAAAAAATTTGCAGGAAATCTCCCATCTTAATATCCACCGGGAAAAAATCCTGAAAATTCATACTGTCCGGGCAGCCGGAATAAAGCTTGTTTTCAAATGAGTTATACAATTGAAACTGGTTATTATCTAAAAACAGGGAACCAACCCTCAGCCCGAATCCCGCAGTTAATTTTATTTTTACAGAGTCCGGTTTTTTTAGGTGTATTGTTGAACTTGCCATAAAACTCATCTGTGGAGATTCGACACTAAGCACAGCTTTGGCTTTTAATGAACGAAATTTTAGATAATTCTGTTCAACCCGGTGACGGATTTCTGCAATGGTTGTTTGATCGGTTGATAATGGGACTTTCCTGAAAATGCCGGCACAGCCGGATAGCAATGATACACTAATAATAGCAACAAGTAATAATCGGTAGATGTTTCTAGTCATTCATAGTTTCCTTACTTTACCAAAGCGCTGTCAGCAAACGTACTTTTTTAAAATTCCCAAATGCATGGCGCAGAGAGCAAGGCGCATGGTGAAAAAATATGAGCTCTGCGCCGTGCTCCATGCGCCTTGCACAAGTTACTTATCCTTCAGCTTATCCAAAAGCCAGCTTCGGCTTTCGTCTAATTCAATCGCTTTATTCCAATAAATTTTGGCGTTTTCAATGTTACTTAATTTTTCATAAACATCGCCAAGATGTTCCCAGACTTCTGCAGAATTGCCCCGGACTTCGGTTGCCTTTGTGATGTATTTCAGCGCTTGCCGGTAGTCTCCCAACTTAAAATGAATCCATCCCAACGTATCCAAATATGCGCCATTGGTTGAATCCGCTGCCACAGCTTTTTCAGACATGGCTTTTGCTTCATCTAATTTTATCCCCCGTTCGGAAAGACTGTAACTATAATTATTCATTAATAGCGGATCGTCCGGTTTTATTTTTAATGCTTTCAGGTACATCTCATCCGATTTATCGTACATCTGTTTTTCATCATAAATCATTGCCAGTCCATTTATCGCATTAATATCTTCCGGGTTCAGTTTATGCGCTTTTGCCAAGTATGGCAACGCATCGTCCAATTTCTTTTGTTGTTGCAGTACTACTCCCAGCCAATAATTGACATCCCTGGAATCCGGAAATATCTCAACAGCTTTCCTGAAATGTTCTTCAGCTTGTTCCAGTTTATCATTTCGAGTAAAAATAAATCCTAACAAAATCCAGCCGCGCTCAAATTTTTCATTAAGTTTAATTACTTCTTTTAGTGATTGTTCTGCTTGATCGAAATTTCCCAGTTGATAATTGATGGAACCAAAACTGAAAAAACCACGAAAGTCATCAGGGAACAAATCGGTTGTTTTAGAGAACCGGTTAATTGCTTTGGTGGTATCACCTTTGCGAAAATATAGTTCTCCCAACCTGAGATAATTTTCGATTTTTGAGCTATCTTTTGCAACAGATTTTTTGAGTAAAACGATTGCCTGCTGCCATTTTTTCTGGGTGATATAAATATCTCTCAATTCTTCGAGACAGGTGTCAAAATTACTATTTTTGTCAATTCCTTTTTGATACCAATTCATCGCTGCAGCAGTGTCTTTTTGTGCCATGAAAAGTTTAGCCATTGCCAGGTAGGATCGTTCGTCATCAGGATGATTTGAAAGAAACTTTCGAAACACTTTTGCTGCTTTTTTATGATAATTTCTTTTCAGATAGATATCTCCGATTTTTATTTCCATCTCTGCAGAACCAAATCCAAGCTTTATTATTTCTCCATACTGTTCAGCTACTTTTAAATCTTTTCCCTGGTGCAAATATACCGTAATAAGGCTATATCGGGCATCGATGTCCCCCGGACTTAATCCGATAATTTTTTTCAATTCTTTTTCCGCATTTGTCCACTGACGTTGGGAAAAGTATATCGAAGCCAACATCCCCCTTGTTTCCAGGTTGTCGGGAAAACGGTTTTCAGCCGTGAGCAACATCCTTTTGGCGCTTTGAATATTTTGCAAACGAATATACTGTTCAGCAATTTTATTATAAATTGCTGCTGAAGATGTATCAAACAATAACGCCTGGGAATATTCAAAGTGAGCCGATTTGTAATCACCTCGGAGTTCACTAATAGATCCTCGAATGAAATGTTGCACTGCTGTCGGATGGAATGATCTTTCTTTTACTTTTGTTACTGACTGATTTTTATTCCACAATTTTCCCTGCCCCGCGCAGCCAAGCAAAATTACAAAAATCGAAAAAATTAAAATCGTTGTTTTTCTTACCATTTTATCTCCAAATCAAAATCATTTTTGTCTAATAAATTTTCAAATTACTACAATTTAACTTTCGGATAAATAAGAAGTTTCATTTGTTTATAAATACTTTCATTCAGTTTCTTCTGCCCTATATTATTACAAGCAAAGTCTTTGTTCTTTTGGCAAAAGTTTTCAAATAACTCAATCGAGTGGCTGGGTGGTGAACTTTAAGTACTTCAAACTTTAGCTCACTTTAGACACTGCGCTTTAGCGCCCTATGCATCGTGATTCCCGTATATCCATAAAAGATTGACACCAGCGGATTTAACAAATTCAAAAATGCGAACGGGAGATAAACAAAAGGGTGCACTCCCAAAGTTGCAAACATAAACGCGCCGCAGGTATTCCAGGGTATCAGGGGGGAACTCAGCGTACCCGCATCTTCCAGACATCTCGATAAATTTTTAGGATGTAACCCGCGTTTATCAAATGCGGATTTGTACATTCTACCGGGAACAACAACAGACAGGTATTGATCCGGCGCAATAATGTTCATGCTGATGCAGGTGGTGATAGTCGCGACAACCAGGGAACCGGTACTTTTTGCCGCCTTTAAAATTGAACTGGCTATGCTTTCCAACATACCGCTTTTTTCCATCACCCCGCCAAACGAGAGTGCGCACATGATCAAAGAAACTGTGTAAAGCATGCTGTCCATCCCTCCCCGGGATAGCAGTTCATCCACCATTTTAAAGCCCGTATTGGAAACATAACCGTCGTAGCAGACATTAATGACAGTTCCCAAACCTGATTTTTGGAAAATTAATGCACAAATACCCCCGATAACCGTGCCACCTAATAATGCTGGCAGGGCAGGAATTTTTTTAATGACCATAATAATAACCAATCCCGGGGGCAATAGTAATAATGGATGTAGGCTAAAGTTTGCCTTAAGCGTAAAAAGAATTTGATTCACATTTTCAACATTCATTTCAGCGTTTGCATAGCGCAAGCCCAAAATAGCATAAATAATCAGCGCTATTATTAGGCTGGGCCCGGTTGTATACATCATGTGCCTGATATGAGTGAACAAATCAGTGCCTGCCATGGCTGGCGCTAAGTTAGTAGTATCTGATAAAGGAGACATTTTGTCGCCAAAATAAGCGCCTGAAATTATCGCGCCGGCAACCATGGGAAGCGGCACCCCGAGCCCCTGTCCTACACCGATTAATGCAATACCAACAGTGCCGGCAGTTGACCAGGAGCTGCCGGTGGACAATGAAACCAGTGAACAGATAATACAGGTAGCCACTAAAAAGATACCTGGCGAAAGTATTTTGAGTCCCCAAAAAATCATTGTT